>PLZT01000668.1 GCA_003152255.1 Methylocystaceae bacterium
CGGGATGGGTTGAGTTCGATCCCACCAATGGCATTGTCGGCAACAGAAACCTGATCCGCGTCGCTGTCGCGCGCGATCCGCGTCAAGCGCTACCACTATCGGGCACGTTCGAGGGCGCTGCAACGGATGCGTTGGACATGACCGTTTCCGTGGAGACACGCAAAATCAAGGGGGAGAAGGAAAATCCCATTACCCGTTAGGCCGCCTGGGAGAGACATGGAATAAGTGGCGAGTCCGCCTCAATCCTGGCCTGACTGACGATGGGTGTGGTCCAAAACAAATGGGCCGCCCTGTCTGCAAGCGATCAAAGCGGCAAGGAGACTTTCCTCGTATGGGGGGCTTCGGCGAGGCGCTGGGTAGCCAATTACGTGCCGTTGCTGGATCAGCAATTTCGCGCCCGCAAGCGCCCGGTTGGTTCCAGCGGGCGATTGGACGAGACATATGTGAAGGTCAAAGGAAACAGGAAAAACAGCGTGAAGGTCCAACCCAACGAGCTGATTTTCCAATCGCAGCCCGTCTGAACCAGGGCGGCGAAAAAGCCCATGTCCTCGGCGCAGACCTTAGGCGCGGAAATCCCGACGGCGCGCGATAGTGGCAGCCAGAACACGCTGAAGCCATAGGCCATGCCGATACAAAGATGAATCGCCAGCGCCGCCGGCGGAACGAGCCAACGATTGAAGGATTGCCCGGCGACGGTGCGTTCGCGGCTGAGAAACGTCGAATGGACAGGCAAGGCGACGGATGTCATGTCTCCTCAACCCGCTTCGCCAGCGGTCGCCACGCGCCGACTGTTTTCCCCCATGATCCGGTATCGCTCCTGCCACTCGGTCGGGCCGTTGGACGGCGACACTTGCACGGCCGTCACCTTATATTCGGGACAGTTCGTCGCCCAATCCGAGTTATCCGTCGTGACGACATTCACCGGGCACAGCGGATGGTGGAAGGTGGTGTATACGACGCCGGGCGCGACGCGGTCAGTGATTTTCGCGCGCAGCGTCGTATCGCCGGCGCGGCTTTGCACGCGCACCCAATCATCCTCGCGCACGCCGCGCATTTCGGCGTCCTGCGGATTGATCTCCAGCACGTCCTCGGGATGCCACTGGCTGTTTTCGGTGCGGCGGGTCTGCGCACCGACGTTATATTGCGAGAGCACGCGGCCGGTCGTCAGCAGCAGCGGGAAACGTGGTCCCGAACGCTCCTCGGTCGGGATATATTCGGTGATGACGAACTTGCCCTTGCCGCCCGCGAAACCGTGACCCTTCTCTGGCCAGCGCTGAGCGGTTTCCTGCCGCACTACCCTGACATCAAAGTGGAGATCGTCATCGACTCCGGCCTGACCGACATCGTCGCCGAGCGTTACGACGCCGGCGTTCGCCTGGGCGAGCAATTGGCGCGGGACATGATCGCGGTGCGCATCGGCCCGGACATGCGGATGGCGGTGGTCGGCGCGCCCGAGTACTTCGCCCTGCGTTTGAAACCGCGACGACCTCGGGACTTAACCGCTCACAGATGCATCAATCTCCGCCTGCCGACCTATGGAGGACTCTATGCCTGGGAGTTCGAAAAAGCCGGGCGCGAGTTGAAGGTGCGGGTTGAGGGACAACTGGTATTCAACAACATTGGTCTTTGCCGCAAGGCGGCGCTGGCAGGGTTCGGACTGGCGTATCTGCCTGAAGACCAGGTTCAGGAGCACATCTCAAACGGCGCACTCATCCGAGTCCTTGCAGACTGGTGTCCGCCATTTCCCGGCTATCACATCTACTACCCAAGCCGTCGGCAAAATTCGCCGGCCTTTGCGCTGCTGGCGAATGCCTTGCGCTACTCGGTTCGGTGACCACAAAAGGTTGCGCCTGGGAACGACCCGCATGACTGCCCCTCGCGCACTGCGTAACCGGCGGGGAGCCGCCCAATTTCCGGAGTCGAAGGTCAAGCTGCCTCACCGAAGCCAACGTCGGCACGGGCGAAGATGACCCAGTGCGGAAGTCGCGGTCGCGAGCGGTTGGACGTGACGCTCGCCGAATCGCATCGCCTTCTCAATTCGTCTTTGAGTAGTTTCCGAGTCTGTCGCCGACGGCGATTCGGTGGTTAGGTAGCCTGGAGTGGGTCGCCTCGAAGGACGTGGGAGCCATGTCGAGACACTGAAAGGGTCGGAGATCATGGATACCCAGACACTTCTCATCATTGTTATTATTTTTCTCCTCCTTGGCGGAGGGGGCTGGTACGGTCGGGGACGCTGGTTTTAGGGTCGGCTTGGGATGAAAACAGAAAAGGATCAACGATCATGGCAATGACAAAACATCCTGCCATCGAGCATCATCATGCCGCTGCTGCACGCCACGCTGCTGCTGCTCATCACCACCTTGAGGCAGCGCACGAGCACGGTCAGGGCAAGCACGAAGAGGCCAAACAGCACTCGGCGGCCGCGCTTGAGCATAGCGAGCAGGCTCACAAGCACACGGTTGAAGCTCACAAGCACTCCAGTAAGTAAGGGCCATTGAGGATGCGCGCATCCTCTTCCGG
>PLZT01000229.1 GCA_003152255.1 Methylocystaceae bacterium
GCGTCGCGCGCGTCCTCGCGCGGCAGATAGCCGGCGACGACGATATCGGTGGGCAAATGCGTCGGCAGATCCTTCGACGAGTGCACGGCGAAGTCGATGGCGCCGGCGATCAGCGCCGCGTCCAGCTCCTTGGTGAACAGGCCCTTGCCCCCGGCTTCGGCGAGGGCGCGATCTTGAATCGCGTCCCCGGTCGTGCGGATCACCTCGATTGAAAAATGCTCTTCCGCGACGCCGTGGGCCTTGGCCAGCAGCGCCCGCGTCTGATGTGTTTGCGCTAGCGCCAAGGGGCTGCCGCGCGTGCCGATTCGAAGAGGAGGGATGCTCATGTCGCTTTCCGCTTTAGCGCCACTATAGGGGCGCTGGCGCGAACGGCAAGCGCAATGCGGCGCGGCGAATCGCGCCGGTCCATTTCGCGTCCATGCAACCCTAAAGAGCGAGGGCGGCGCGGACCGAGGACGGCCAAGCGCCCACGTCGAGTCCGTGGTGTTTGAACAATGCGAGCGCCAGCCGCTCCATGCCAAAACCGACGCAGGCGGTGTGCGCCGCTTCGCCGCTGGCCAGATCAATTCCCCACATCGAAGCGAAATGGTCCTGATGATAATTGAAGCTCATGCACGCCGTCGGTTGATCGACGCTCTCGATCGGAACCAGAAGCTCGAACTTCAATCCGAGTTCGCGTTGACTGGAGGCCATGACGCGGCCGCCGCGCCCGAAAAACGGATCGTTGGCGACATCGACCTCGTGCGGCAACGCGAGTTCTCGCGCGAAGTCGCGTCCTTTCTCGAGCCATTGCTCCCTGAAGGCCATGACCTGATCTGGAGTTCCGACGCGCACATATTCCCGCATGCGAAACATCTGCATGCGCGCGGGATCCTTCGAGGGCTCGTGACGGAAGCAATAGGATTGCACATCGAAATAAAGCCCGTCCGCCTGGACCGGTCCTCGTTTCGACACGATGGCGTAAAGCGGATAACAAGCGGCCGGCGTCAACACGACGTCCGTCGCGACCTGCCGGTCGGTCCACGTCTCGCCGTTATGAATTTTGTCGAGCAAGGCGAGGTGATCGCGTTCATCGCCGACGAAGCCGTGAATCGAGCCGGCCAGTTGCGGGAACGAATTCATATAGCCGCTCTTCTCGAACAGCGCGCGGCTCATTCCCGGCGGAAATCGAATGATCTCGGCGCGATGCGCCGCGCCATGGCGTGAAATAATCGAGTCGAGCCCCGAAACGACGTTCTCGAAACATTCGCCACGGGCGTAAAGTCCGTCGACGCCCGTGGCGTGCAAAATGCCTCTTGCAAACAGTCGATCCAAGAAAGACGGGCATGAATCGCACATGTCAGACTCTTAGCCTGGCCTTGAGCGGCGGACTCGGCGAATGATCCAGCGGCCGGGCCTCGCGCCCGCGCAACCGAGGGCGGCGCGTCATTCGGGCAATGACTTCACGCAACGGCTTTTTCCGAAGTCAGTTCCGTCAAGCAGGCCGATATGGCGGCTATCGACGAAAAGCTCTTTCTGTTCAGCATCCGGTCCGGAAACTCGACGCCTAATTGTTCTTCGAGCGCGAGCATAAGCTGAACCACGGTAAAGGAAGCGAGGCCCGCGCCGAATAAATCCGCGGTATCATCGAGAGTCGCGGCCGGCACGGAAAGCCGGCCATGTTGATCAAGGGCTTGCCTGATAAGGAGCTGCATCTCATCCTCTATGCGACCACAAGGTAGCATCCCGTTGAGGAAACGATAGCCCCGACCTCTCCATTTGCAACAAATTTACGAAGAAAGGTAAACGCCGACAAACGCGCGAGGCGATCGTGTCTCCTTGAAGTTTCAAGGCCGAGCGGCCCCGCAAAACCCTTTCTTAACCATGAAAACGATAATCTCCGGGTCGACGGGACGCTTCGAAATCAGACAGTCACAACGGCGCTCGAACGGACGACTTGGCATGTTGGATTATCGCGGCGGAGCCAAGAACGACTCTGATCCGACGCCTTCGCTCCGCAATGGATCGGAAGACAGGAAATTCGCGCTCCCCGAGGCATGGCGTCTGGCGTGGCGGCGCAAGGGCTTGATTCTCACGCTCGCGATGTTGGGCGCGCTCCTTGGCTTCGTCGCGACCAAGACGCTCACGCCGCGCTATGTCGCGACCGCGCAAATATATCTTGATCCACACGGACTGCCTGGCCTCGAGAAGGAAGACTCCGCGTCGCACGAAGATTCGACCGGCTTCATAAACTTCGTCGAGACCCAGGCGAAAATTCTGACCTCCCGCGTCGTGCTGGAGCGCGTCGTAACCAAGGAAAGACTTGCGACCGATCCCGAATTCGCCGGCGGCGGCGGCTTGTTGAGCAAGCTCTTTGGACGGCCGCCTTCTTCCGCGGGCGACTCCGAGGGCGCGCTCAACGCCGAGCGAACTCTCGCTCAGCGCATCGTGATCCGTCGCCCCGAACGCACGTTCATCATCGAGATCTCGGCGACGAGCAGCAGCCCTGAAAAGGCGGCCCGAATCGCGAACGGCGTCGCTCAAGCGTATAACGACGTGCGTCTCTCCATGCAGACGGAAGCCGCCAAGCAGGCCACGAACTCCTTCAGCGCCAGTCTCGGCGAGATGCGCGACCGGCTGCTCGCCGCCGAGCGGCAGGTCGAGGACTACAAGGCCGCGAACGGGCTCGTGGGCACGCGGGAGCAATATGTCGACGAGCAAAGTCTCAAGGAGCTCAATCAACAATTGAGCTATGCGCGCGCGCGGCTCGAGGACGCGCGCGCGCGCTTTGAACTGCTCAGGCGCGCCCGCGCGTCAAACGCCGATCTTGGCATGCTGACGGCGACGCTGAACGCGCCGAGCCTGACCAATTTGCGCGCGCAGCAGACGGCCGCGCTCGAAAAAATCGCCGAGCTTTCCGCGGAGCTAGGCCCCAGGCATCCGAGCGTGAAAAACGCCGAGGCCCGGGTGAACGAACTGCGTCGCCTCATCGACATCGAACTTGAGCGCATTCGCGCCTCCAGCAGCAAGGATTTCGAACAGGCTCGCAATGTCGAGGAACGATTGCGGCGCGACGTGGAGCAATTGCGCGAGCGCGCGCTCGTCGCCGCTCAAGCCTCCGTCAAGCTGCGCGACCTGGAACGTGAAGTCGACGTCAATCGCGGCGTGTATCAGTCGTTCTTCGCGCGCTCGCGCCAGACCGAGGAAGCGCAGCCGAGCAATCTGATGAGCACTCACATCGTCACGACCGCGACGCCGCCGGCCGCGCGCAGCTTTCCTCCCAGCGCGGGCTTGATGATGGCGGCGGGCTTCGTGCTGGGTGGGCTGCTCGGCGGCGCGCTGAGTCTATTGCTCGAAATGCGAAACGACGCCGGTCGAACGAAGTTGACCTCCGCCCCAAACGATGAAGCCGCGCGCGAGCCGACGCGGTTTACGATCACCGACGCGACGCGATTCACCATTCGTCCCTCCTTCGGCCCGCGATCGCGGATCGAATTGGCTCGCCTGGGGATACCGGTCGCGAGCCGTCCAGACGACGGAAGCGAAATCGACGCCATCGCCTCTCATTTGCAGTCGCTGATCGACGACTCCGACGAACCGCAAATTTTCGCCGTCGTCGGCGAGACCAAGGATCATGCGCGAACAATCATGTCGATCAACCTCGCCTTGGCGCTGAGTTCGGCGGGGCTCGACATCGCCCTGGTCGACGCGGACCCGAAAGACGCCGTGCTCGGCTCCTTCGTCGATCGGGAAGCCGGCGCTTTGGAAGACGGCCCTGATTTCGTCGTTCAAACGCGCGAGGAGGTGATCCTCGCCCTTCCGAATAACAACGCCGCCAAACCCAATGGCGCGTCGAGGAACAGGATAATGCGCGGGTTGCTGCGGGGCGAGATGGGACGACTCGACGCGATCATTTGCGATGGCGCGTTCGACGATCCAAATGCGTTCGAACAGATAAACTGGGTCGTTCCGGTGCTAGGCGCGCAAGCCGACGAGCGCGCGGCCCTCTCCCTTCTACCCGAAGCGCTCGCAAAAAGAACGGCGTTGATCGTGCGTTTCGAATACACGAACCCTTGGGCGGGAGAAGGCGCGAAGCTGAGCAAAACCGCCTGAAGTCTTGGCGGCCGCGACGACGCGTCTATTTCGATCCCGTCTTGGAGGCGCGCATCGCCGCCAGCAATGCGTCGCCCAACGCGCCGCCGGCCGCCGCCGGTTTTCCGCGCGGCGTTTCGAATTGGCGTTTTCCGGTCGGCGCGTCGGCGCGTCCGGCTCCTTGAGGGCGCGGCGCCGCTTCGTCGTCAAGCCGCATGCTGAGAGCTATTCGCTTGCGCGGGGCGTCCACCTCCAGGACTTTCACGCGCACGATGTCTCCGGGTTTGGCGACGCTGCGCGGATCCTTGATGAAGGTCTTCGACATGGCCGATATATGCACGAGTCCGTCCTGATGCACGCCGATGTCGACAAAGGCGCCGAAGGCCGCGACATTGGTGACGACGCCCTCGAGAATCATTCCGGGCTTGAGGTCGGAAAGTTTTTCGACGCCCTCTTGAAAGGTCGCGGTCTTGAAGGCGGGACGAGGATCCCGGCCCGGCTTCTCCAGTTCCGCGAGCACGTCGGCCACTGTCGGCAAGCCGAATTTTTCGTCCACGAATTGCGAGGCGTTTAGAGCCCGCAAGGTCGCGACGTCGCCGATGAGCGACTTAATGTCTTTCTTGGTCGCGGCGAGAATGCGTCGCACCAGCGGATAGGCTTCGGGATGCACGCCGGAACGGTCGAGCGGATCGTCGCCGTCGATCACCCGCAAGAAGCCCGCGCTTTGCTCGAACGCCTTGGGTCCGAGGCGCGGCACTTCCTTCAGCGCGGCGCGGCTGCGCAGCGATCCCTTGGCGTCGCGAAAGGCGGCGATATTGGCGGCCAGCAATTCGCCAATGCCGGAAACGCGGGCGAGCAGCGGCGCCGAGGCCGTGTTGACATCGACGCCGACCGCGTTGACGCAATCTTCGACCACGGCGTCGAGCGAGCGGGACAGTTTGGCTTCGGAGACATCGTGTTGATATTGACCGACGCCGATGGATTTGGGGTCGATCTTCACGAGTTCCGCGAGCGGGTCCTGCAAACGCCGCGCGATCGAGGCGGCGCCGCGCAGCGACACGTCGAGATCGGGCAATTCGCGCGAGGCGTATTCGGAAGCCGAATAGACCGAGGCGCCCGCTTCCGACACAACGATCCTGGTCAGTTTCAGTTCGGGATTCCTGGCGATCAGTTCGCCGGCCAATTTGTCGGTCTCGCGCGAGGCCGTGCCATTGCCGATCGCGATGAGTTCGACCTTGTGCTCGCGCGCGAGCCTGCCCAGCAGGCCCAAGGCTTCATCCCAGCGCCGCTGCGGTTCATGCGGATAGACAGCCGTGGTGGCCACGATCTTGCCGGTCTTGTCGACGACGGCGACCTTGACGCCGGTGCGAAACCCGGGGTCGAGTCCCAGCGTCGCTCTTGTTCCGGCCGGGGCGGCGAGCAAGAGCGCGCGTAAATTGCTGGCGAAGACGTTGATCGCTTCCTCCTCGGCCAGCCGAAACAATCTCGCGCGCGCGTCCACGCCTAGGTGCAGCTCGATCTTGGTGCGCCACGCCCAGCGCACGGTCTCGGCGAGCCAGCGATCGCCGGGGCGTCCGCGATCCTCGATCGAAAAGCGCCGCGCGATTCGACTCTCATAGCCGCCGGCGCCGGGCTCCGATTCGGGGATCATTTCGAGATCGAGAAACTCCTCCTTCTCCCCGCGAAACAACGCCAAAATGCGATGCGAGGGAAGCTTGGTCAGCGGCTCGGAAAAATCGAAATAATCCGAGAACTTCACGCCCGAATTTTCCTTGCCTTCGCGCACCTTCGATTTCAGAGCGCCTTGCGACCAGAACGCCTCGCGCAACGCGCCGATCAGATCCGCGTCCTCGGCGAAGCGCTCCACCAGAATGGCGCGCGCGCCTTCCAGCGCCGCCTCCACCGTCGCGACATTCTTGTCGGCGTTGACGAAGGGCGCCGCCTGCGTTTTTGGATCTTGCTCCGGCTTGGAGAGCAGCGCGTCGGCGAGCGGCGCCAATCCGCTTTCGATGGCGATCTGCGCCTTGGTGCGCCGCTTGGGTTTGAACGGAAGATAAATATCCTCCAGGCGCGCCTTATTGTCGGCGTCCAGAATCAGCGCGCGAAGCGAGTCGTTAAGTTTGCCCTGCGCCTCGATCGATTCGAGAATGACCTTGCGGCGCTCCTCCAACTCGCGCAAATAACGCAACCGCTCGTCGAGGCGGCGCAGCTGCGTGTCGTCGAGCGTGCCGGTCGCCTCCTTGCGGTAGCGGGCGATGAAAGGCACGGTCGAGCCGCCGTCCAGCAAAGCGACCGCCGCCTCCACCTGCCAAGGTTGCGCGGCGAGTTCCGCGCTGATGCGCTCGATTATGCTGGTGGTCATGCGATTATCCCGATTCGAAGACGAACCCGCTTTTTAGCGCAGAATCGCCTGGAGTTGAAAGCCTCCGGAAAACAGCTGTGGAAAGCATGGCGCCCGAGGGATTGCCGCGACCCAATCCGACTATTTTCTCAACGGGAAGGCTTCCACCCATTCCAGAGCGCGGTTCGCAGAATCGATTCGTCGAGCGACACCGTGCGCGTCACGCCGAGATCGCGCTCGATCGCCACGGTCGAAGGCGTGTAGCGCCCCGGATTCCAACCCGCGTCGGCCGCGCCGAGAATCTTGTAGTCGCCGTCTCCGATCAACGCGGCGACGCGGGCGGCGAGTTGTCCAATGGTCACGGACTCGCTGGACCCGACATTATAGGCGCGGCCCGCTTCTCCGCGCGTGAGCAATCGCAACAGCCAAACCACGAGATCGCCAGCATAGAGATAGGAACGGCAGGCTCGTCCGTCGCCTTGCGCGACGACCGCGCGGCCGCGCATGGCGTCGTTGATGAAATTGCCGGCCGCGAAATGCGCGTCGAGCGTCTGATAGGGACCGAGCACGGCGAAGATGCGCGCGATCGAGATCTGGGCGCCAAATTGCTTGGCGTAGAGCGTGCAAAGCATTTCAGCGGCGCGCTTGGCCTCCGCGTATGAATTCACTGGGGCGCCGCAATCCGGCGCGCCCATCCATCGCTCGTCGACGTGAGTCATGTCCGGGGGTTGACGGCCATATACCGCGCCGGAGCTGAGTTGAAGAAAACGCCGGGCTTTGCTGGCGACGGCAAAATCCAGCGCCCGACGCGTGCCGCCGATGACGCTGTCGAACATCCGCAGTGGATCCTCGGCGTTGAGCTTCGCGCTCGCGTCGGCGGCCGCGTGAACGACATGCGTGAACTCGCCATCCGGGAAGTCGAAGTTCAGGACATCTCCGGTCAGGAATGTGAACCCGCGATGCTCGGCGAGATGCGGAGCCTTCCTTCGGAAGGCGTCGACGCTTCGAGTCAAAATTGTCGTTCGCAACCGTAGCCCGAGACGTTGCTCGGCATGACGAAGACATTCGAGCAGCCAACAGCCGATGAAGCCCGTTCCTCCGGTGATGAACAGGCGTCCGCCATCGAGCCCAAGAAGATCATCCCGGGCAAGATCAATGACCGCTTCGAGATCCTGCGAAAATGCCCAGCCTCGAGTTTCCATCGCCGCTAGGCCGATTTGGTTTGTTCGACCAGGCCGCGATCAAGGCCAAAGCCATGTGGCGCGGCAAACGCCGGCTTCGCTCCCGGTTCAAGGATCGACGCGACTTCGCCAAGCGCATTGAACACGCGAAACGCCTTCGCGCGATCCACGCCGTCGTCATAGCCGCCGGTAAAAAATGCGAAGCGAACATTCGCCGCGTCGGCGGTTCGTTGATCCACGGCGCTGTCGCCAATCATCAACGCCGTATCGGTCTCTCCACCCAGTCGAGACAGCGCATATGTTAAGGGAGCTGGATCCGGCTTGCTCTTGTCGAGCGTGTCTCCTCCGACGATGGTTCCAAAGAAGCGAATGAGTCCAGTTTCGTCCAGCAGCTTGTGACAAAGCCGTTGCGGCTTGTTGCTGCAAATCGCGAGGCGGCGGCCCGCGTCGGTCAACTGCTGCAGCAGTTCCCGCGCGCCCGGGAACACGCTTTCCATGGGCGTGGGAAGCTCATGGTAGCGGCGGCGAAATTCGTCGAGCAGCGCGCCGACCGCTTCCGGACCGGCCTCGAGGGCGTGACCAACAAGATAGTTTCCGCCTCTGCTGCTCCAGACGCGATAGCAGTCGGAACCTAAAGGCGCGAGACCCTTTTCGAGACGCATCGAATTGAGGATGTCGCCCACGAGCGAAGCGCTTTCGATGAGCGTCCCGTCGAGATCGAAGGCGATGGTTTTGACGATCATCGTTTTTAGTCCCGGGAGCGCGGCCATGTTTCGAGAAGAGAGGCCGTCCCATTTTGCGTCGAACGGGAGAACGGATCGCCGAACATGCGAGGGGAATCGGCGCCTTTCAGGTTTATGCGACGCATCGCGAATTTCCCCGCCGCGCGGCGTGCGCTCGCCTCGCGCCATAGCCAGTGGAACGGCGTTAACGCGGCGTTAACGACCGTTAGGGAACAGCGGCTCGCGTTGATCGCCGCGCCACTATTGAAAAGACATGGCTGCCTTGCCGCCAGCCGTAACGGGATGCGACTTGCGCTCGATGATGCTTAGTCCAACGTCCCCGAAGACCGCGTCGAGCGCGGACGGCGTGAAGAAGTTGATATGTTCGTGCCAGTGGCGCTTTCGTTCCAGACGTTGCGCCGGATCGTCGCTTAGGCGCACAACCTCTTCATGCGGAACTTCGACGTAAAGGATGGTTTCCGGGCGCATCGCGTTCGCGATCTCGCGAAGGGATTCTCGGGGATAGGGGACATGCTCCAGCACTTGGCTGAACACGATAAGGTCGTAAACACTGGTCTTCACGGCGTCTAGGTCGATGGCGCGCGCGCCTTCGACCATCGGGCGATTGGAAATGTCGTAGACATCATGTTGCATGGCGCGCGAGCGAAAAGGCGTGTTGACGCCCGTGTCGCCGCCCCAGTCCAACACGCGCGGCCTCGCGCCGAGATAGGGCTCCAGAATCGCCTCGATCCGGTCGATGTAGGCGCTTCCCTCGAGCATAATCGCGTTGCGCGCGGCGTAGCCGGGCTCAAAGCGATCGCGAGCGGCCGTATAGGCCTCTCCGCGATAATCCGCGTAGAGCGCCGCCATCTCCTCGTCGTCGAAACGCATGTCGAGAAACAGCATGCCGCAGTCCTCGCACATCATTGTTTTGCAGATGCTGCAGGCCATGCCCGCGGGAATGTCCCGCAAGCCCCATTCCGCACTAATCTCCGTCGGCCGCCATCCGAAAATCCTGTCGGCGACGAACGGCATCAGAACCGCCGGCACATGTCCGAGGCGATCGCCATCGCAGGCGACGCAACGCTTCGCGAGTCTCATGTCATATCCTGTTGGAGGGCGCAGAGGCGCCTGGTCGCCAGTCATTATCTCGCGAGGAAACGTCTGCTCAACCCCGGCCGTCGCAGATTTTTAACGTGACGGCGTTAGTTTTCTATTACGCCTCTCACGCCCTGTCGATCGCGGCCGTCATCGGAAATGAACATGACCGTTCTAAGCATCATTACGCCTTGCTACAATGAAGAAGCCGGCATCGCGCGGTGCTACGAGGCGGTGCGCGCGGTCATGACGGCCGAGTTGCCGCAATATGATTACGAGCATATTTTTATCGACAATTGCTCGCAAGATCGCACCGTGGCGATTCTCCGCGAGATCGCGGCGTCTGACAGGCGCATTAAAATTATCGTCAATTCACGCAATTTCGGGCCCGCCCGATCGCCGTTCCACGCGATGCTGCAATCAAGCGGCGACGCCGCGATTCCGATATTGGCGGACCTTCAGACTCCGCCCGCCTTGATTCCGAGCATGGTCAAGCTTTGGCGGGAAGGCGCGAAGGTCGTCATCGCCGTTAAGCGAAGCAGCGACAATCGCATATTCTGGCGAATCGCGCGCGACGCATATTATAAGGCCATGAAAAAGCTTTCGAAGGTCGAGCAGATCCCGAATTACATGGGATACGGCCTCTACGACAAATGCGTGGTCGACGCGATGCGTGGGCTTAGGGCCTGTAATCAATTAGGGGAT
>PLZT01000735.1 GCA_003152255.1 Methylocystaceae bacterium
CCGGCTATGAGTTTCGCGAAGGCAATGCGGCGCCGGCGGCGCGCAATCTCGGGTTCATGCAAGCCTGCGAGCGCAACATGCCCAAAGGCAAGAAGATCGCGGCGGTGCGCGCCGACAGCGCGGCGTATCAGGCGGCGATTTTCAACTGGTGCGAGGAGACCGGCAAGGTCTTCGCAATTGGCGCCAATCAGGACATAGCGGTGAAGGCGGCGATCAAAGCCATTCCGGAAGGCGATTGGAAGACGTTCCGCGACGGAGAAATCGCCGAGACGGTTCATTGCATGAGCAAGACCGACAAGGCGTTCCAGTTGATCGTCATGCGTCGCCCTCGTGATCAGGACTTGTTCGAGGAGAGATCGCCCTGGCGCTATCACGCCATCGCCAGCAATCGCGAAAACGAAGACGCGGCGACGACGATGGAGTGGTATTCGAAACGTGGCGACCACAGCGAGAACCGGATCAAGGATTTGAAGATCGGCTTTGGCATGGACTACATGCCGTGCGGGACGTTCTCGGCCAACGCGGTGTTCTTTTCCATCGGCGTGCTGACTTACAATCTGTATCTGGGTTTTCGCTCCGCCGCGCTCGGGAGCGGATGGGAGCGTTCGCAAGTGCAGACCGTGCGCTGGCGGCTGTTCCAGACGGCGGGCAAGATCGTTCGCCATGGTCGGCGGGTGTATTTGAAGATCAGCGCGGCCATGCTGGACATATTCAGCGCGATCCGCGAGCGCTGCGCGCTCATCATGCAGGAAGGAGGCGCTGCTCCAGAAACTTGGTGATCGTTTGGCGCGTCCATTTTCGCGATCTGTCACGTCAGAGAAGCCGCTGACGGGGAAGCCGCGCAAAAAACGCCTCGCCAATGCCAAAGACGATGGACAAAATCACTATCGGGCGCCCCGGCAACGCGACCGCGCCCACCGTGTGACACAAAACGGGGCTGAAAACCGCTATCAACCCCGCACGACTGCGTCGTCCAAAAGCCGATCGCGGATTTTGGGGTAAGACCAAGCGTTGCGTTCCGATATTTTTCCAGATAACCTGCCCTATCGATAAGAGTTTACAATTGGGCATCGTGTGAAGGGCTTTGTTAAAGCCCCTCGAAACCGGGGGACTAACTTTCGACAATTCTTTCATCGGCGCGCCACGATGGGCGAGGGAGGGACATGGCACGGTCGATCGCGGTGGCCAGGCGTCGGCGGGTCGTTATTTCAGGTATGGGTGTGGTTTCCGCCGCCGGCCTTGGTGTCACGAAGCTCTGGAACGCCGCCCGAGATGGCGTCTCGCAAATTCGGCCGTTGAAACTCGAACGTCCCTATGGAGGACGGGTGAAGATTGCGGCGCAAGTCCCCGAATTCGATCGGGCCGCCCACATAGAGTCGGAGTTTCTACCGTTCTGCGATCCATTCACGCAATACGCGATGGTGGCAGCAGATGAGGCGATGGCGACGGCGGGCTTTGCGCGTAAGGACATCGCGGGGTCGCGAACGGCGGTCGTCATTGGCACGGGGATCGGTGGATTTACGACCATCGACAACGAGGCTTACAACGAATATGTCGTGCGCGCGCGGGGAAACCCGCTTACAGTTCCGCGCAGCATCCCGAGCGCGGCGCCGACCATGCTGGCCATGCGCTACTCCGCCAAAGGCCCGACCTTCGCGTTGGCAAGTGCTTGCTCGTCGTCTAGCCAGGCGATTGGAGAGGGACTAGAGATTATTCGTTCTGGACGGGCAGATCGCGCTATCGTTGGCGGTGCCGAAGCGTGCATCATCAATGGTTCGATGCGCGCGTGGGAATTGCTGCGTGTGCTTACTCCGGATTTATGTCGTCCCTTCTCAAAGGGACGCAACGGCATGACACTCGGCGAAGGTGCCGCGATTTTTATTCTCGAGACATTGGAAGCGGCGCTCGAACGAGGTCATGAGCCCATTTGTGAGCTCATTGGCTATGGGACGACAAACGACGCATTCGATCCATTGCGCGCCGATGTTGAGGGGCCGACCGGAGCGATGTTGCAGGCGCTCGACGACGCAGCATTGGCGCCCCGTGACATCGATTATCTTAACGCTCACGGCACCGCCACCTATACCAACGACATGATCGAATCGGAAGCCATTGGACGCGTTTTTGGTGATCATGCGCCCCCGATCTCGTCAACCAAGCCCATTCATGGACATGCCTTGGGCGCAAGCGGTGGGCTTGAACTCGTCGTCACGATTTCAGCCTTGCGGGAACAAATCGCGCCGCCGACCATAAATTTTCTGGAGCCAGACACAAAGTGTCAAGTCGATCCGATTCCCACTGTCGCGCGAGTGCTGCGGATCCGCAGTGCGATGTCGAACTCCTTTGCCTTCGGCGGCGTCAACGCTGTATTGATCGTGCGATCTCTATGAAAGCGCTCACGTCAATCGGCTATCGCCGTAGTGGAAGTCCATGCTGTCATCGTAAGAGCCGTCTCGTGCGATCGCCGTTCGTCGTGCAGTGCTGTCCAGAACCCGGCTTGGACATACTGGGCGTGCTTGCAATATGTCTGTTTGGGGCATCAAGGGACACCCGACCACGTTTCTGGTGAGGCCAATTCAACGCCCATCACAGGAAACGCAAGACTTTCGCATAAGAACCGCGCTCCTTAGATTCCAATGGCTTACGCTATGCAAAAGATACGTGCAAAAAACAATGCGCGTTGCGCGATCGACGCTCGACACGATAGCGAAGACCGGAAGCTGGATTTCATTCGCTCGGCGACACATGGACACGCCGCCGCGGCACTGTCGACTGATGCTCGCAATGCGGGGAGACCTCGCGGAGTTCCGACGCAGGTTGAAACGAAGGAACTGGGTTTTCGAATTCACGCCGAACCACATAATATGATTGATCACGCGCAGTTATCGAGTCTTGTGGAGCGCCCATGCACACCATCAAATATCGGATGATCGAGGAGAGGCTGCGTCCGCGCCGAACCAAACTCCAAATCCCCGGATGGGCTGGAAAGCCCGAGCCTCGCGCCGACGGTTCCCACGAATATGCGTGGCATTGCGTGCCATTTTCGGAGGCCGCGCAATATGGCGTCGAGATATTCTACCCCTATGACAACGAACTGCGCGTCAGCACGAGGGAGGGAAGCCTTGTGTTCGAGGGCGATTTTGGACCGGCTCCCGAGGATGGTCGGTTGTGGCCGCCGTTCAGGACTTTCGGCGAGCAGTTCTATACATATCAGTTGCTTCTCGACTTGAAGGTGGAAGCGGGTCTAGCGATCAAGATTGAACCTCATCCATGCTTTTACACCGACACGACCGACACCGTTCCGATCGCCGTGCCGGCGCTTTTGAGGAACTGGTGGCCAATGGTGTCATTTATGGTCTTCAAGTCGCCGGCGGAAGGTCGCACGCATATTTTCAGGCCGGGCGAGCCGATGGCGCAGTTCATCGCGATTCCGGCGGATTCCGACTTCGAACTGCTTGAAATGGGTGAGGAAGAGGCCGCCGAGCGAGAATTGCAGTCTCTGCGCATCCACGAGAGCAGAGACAATCTGGGCGCGGACAGCCAATGGACTTCGGCGACGAACACGGTGTTCGACGCGACTTACCGCCGCATTCATGGCGCGGCGAAAAAACTTCCGCCACGCTAACGCGCACCCGCGCGGTTATAAAAAATAGCGCTCGGCCTATTGCGAATCCAGCCGGGATTGCTGGGGTCGCATCACCCCAGAGCTTGAGAACCTGCCGTCATCTTCCGCATCGAACTGTTCGCCTATCAATAGAAATATTACCAGTGATGATGGTGGTGGTGATGGTGATACCGGTGATGATGATGATGGTGATGGTGATACCGGTGATGGTGGTGGTGGTGGTGGTGGTGATGCCACGCCAGCTTGACGTTTGAGCCTTGCTCGGTCTCCGTTTTTGCGCGCTCGGCGTCCGCCGCCTTAGCGGCCTGCAGCAGGGCGACGGCATTCGGGATCGGCTGGAGCAACTCCGCATAAGACCTGGCGCTTGAGACTTCCGTCACGTTTGGTGACGGGGCGGCTTGCACTGCGGTCATAGCTGCAATGGAGGAGATTGCGCCCACGAGGCCAGCGATTTTCTTGTCCATACCGAATCCCTCCCCTTCCAAAAACTCATGTTTGTTCGCAAGTAGCGCGTAGACATCCAAAAGCAACACGCGGTTTTGGAGGTGCGCAAATGGAAGGAATGCAGGCGGTGGTGAATTAACTCATACGGCTTCCGGCTAATTGACTCGGCGGAAGGGGGATTCCCGATTGGATTCGAAGCGGTTAGGGTTCGTGGCGATGAATCGCGGAGGGCGGATCATGGCGACGATTGCTGGTCATTTGAGCGTCGATGTGTTGCGGGATCGGTATGTTTCGAGTTCGAACGCGCGTGAGGCGCGACATTTTCATGTGATCTGGCTTCTTGCCAAAGGCCATACGATTGGACAGGTCGCACAAATGACCTGCTTCGCCGAGCGCTGGATCGAGCAACTCGCTGCGCGCTACAACGCCAAGGGGCCCGACGCATTGGGTGATTTGCGGCGTCGCAACGGCGCCCAGGCGACAATCTTGAAGCAGGAGATTCTCGAAAAACTTCGCTTGCGTTTGAAGGACGCGCCCGACGACGGCGGCTTGTGGACGAGCGGGAAGGTCGCCGCCTTTCTTGCGCGCGAATTGGGACTGGAGAAGGTCGCCGTTCAACGCGGCTGGGAGGCGCTGAAGGCGCTCGGCTGGTCGATCCAGCGGCCGCGCCCAAGGAACCCGAAATCGGCGACGCCGGAAGAGGCGGCGGCGTTCAAAAAAACCTCGAAGACGCCGTCGCCGAGGAAGCCGCGAAACATCCCGAGCGTCCGGTCGAAGTCTTCGCCAGCGACGAACACCGACTTGGTCTGAAGCCCGTCACACGGCGCGTTTGGGCGCCCATCGGCGAACGGCCGGTCGCGCATGGCCATCATCGCTTCGACTGGCTCTACGTCACCGCCTTCGTCTCGCCGGCGACGGGCGAGACCTTCTGGTATGTGCACGACGGCGTCTCGAAGCCGTTCTTCGCGGCGCTGCTCGAAAGCTTCGCGCGAGAGGCCGGGGCCGGCGTCGATCGCACCATCGTGCTCGTCCTCGACAACGCCGGCTGGCATGGCGAGGCGGGGCTGAAAGTTCCCGATGGCGCGCGGCTCGTCTTCCTCCCGCCCTATTCGCCGGAACTGCAACCAGCCGAAACGCTGTGGACGCTCGTCGACGAGCCCATCGTCAACAAGCACGTCGAAACAATCGAAGACCTCGACGAAATCATCGGCAAGAGGTGCGCCGCCCTCGCAGATCACCGCGACGCCATCAAAAGCCGAGCCGGCTTCCATTGGTGGCCCAAAATCGCCAACCCGAAGTAATCAGCCGGAAATCGTATCATACGGAAATTATACGGAAAACCCGCTCACGAACGCTCGCGAACTTTGGCGCTCGCTGGGACGCAAAATCGGAAATTCGCGGTAGCGCCTAGCGACGATTCGAGGGCGGCTTGTGGCCCGACCCCTCATAGCCGCCGTCCCTCCCACAATCGCCTATCTTCAATCCCAAGGCGTCGCCGGCGCGTGGGGGACGTGCTGCGATCCTGATTGCCTGCGGTCGACGCCCGTGAGCTTCGAAGCAATCGGCCTTGCGCCCGAAACGCTATTCTCCGACGAAAGCCGCGCCATCGTGACGCACTCGTCTCTTGTTGTCCGTCAAACCAGCCGATGCAGAATCTCGTAATTTACGCGATGTGGAAGGTATTCGTGAGGAGGTTGAAATGCGAAATCGTCGAGATACGGGCGATCTCGTCAAGTTTATAGGGGTGATCGGCATTATCGCGGTGATGTCCATTGTCGTCGGCGCGGCTCTTATTGGTAGCAGCAGTGTTGCTGCCGTTATGCCAGATTGGAGGCAAGCTTCCGGCCTGCACCGCGGGGG
>PLZT01000143.1 GCA_003152255.1 Methylocystaceae bacterium
CACAAAAAACGCAGAAGAGCCCTGGAAGGAGACGGCGCATGCATAGAACAGATCCACTTTTACACAGCGATAGCGACGGTCGGCGGCCCACGTCGGCGTCGATCATGGCGACGCTCGGTCTGCCCGACTTCGAAACGCCCTCGGCGTGCGAGAAGCGCCAACGCGCCCTCCGCGCAGCTCTCGGGGATTCGCCAGAGGGCCAGATTATCGCGCGCGACCTTGCTGACTGCGCCCGCGATGGTTGCCGGCGCGACGCGTGCGACGACGCCTGCTACTTCGCCGCAGCGCGTCGCCGAAGCCGCCTGATCCGGCACGCGCACGGGCTGCTCGTCCAGCACAACGGCCCACTCCTGCTCGCGACAATCGAGCACCCGAACTGGGAGGCGCCGGTCGGCGGCCTCGCGGGCACAGGAACGCAAGGGCCGCGCGAGTGGATCAAGCGACGCCTTGAAAGCTTGTTCAACGCCGCCGACGTCATCGCGGTCGGCCAGTTCGAGCGGGCGCTCAACGTCAAGCTCGACGGCTCCAGCTCATGGAGCGGCGAGGTCCACGTCGTCGTCGCCGGCGCATCGAAAGAGCAGCTCCGCGACGCCTTCGGAATCGCTCGCCGCTACCACCGCGACCCGCAGGAAAAGCTCCACCACGTCAAGGCGGTTCACGGGCTAGGCCGGGCGCTTGGCCACGCGCTGACGTACTTTCTGGCGCGCCGCGTCGCGTACATCACGAACACGGGTCGGCAAGGTCGCCGCTCGATGCCGCTGCAACGGGAGCAGTTGGCGGAACTCGGCGCGTGGCACGCGTCTCTGAAGAGCGGCGAGCGCGTGGTACTCTTCGGCTGTCGCCGGCACGGTGGCGGCCTCGTGACGACCACGCGGCGGCATTGCGCTCGCGATGCGTACGCGATCATGGAATTCGCGCGTGCTCTCGATTCGGAAATCGAGAGCGTCCGGGCGGCGATCCTGGACGAATAACTCGCTCTCGATCTGCAAGCGGTCGTCACCTAGGTGACGACCGCTCCCATCAATGACGGTGCGCCCACTTCGATGAAAACGTGTTCGCGGAACTCGCGCGCTCGAACCTTAAGCGCCACATCGGCGCTCTGACCTGACCAAAAAATTGAAGGCCTCCGCTTTCAGCAACGGTTCTCGCCGAATAGCGAGAATTGGCGGAGCTCCGTCCATTTAGCCAAAGTTGGAAACAAACATGCTCAGGACACCAGCCCCACAACCAACTACACGCAGTACCCCCTCGCCGCCGCCAAGACGTCCGCGCTCTGTCGCGTTACACGACAATCAGGCCCGGCGAAAGGAGCACCCGCGAGACGTTGAGACGAAAAGCGGGACGGTTCTCGATCTAGCGGCTGTCGACCCCGTCAAGGCCGCCAGGCGCTGCCAAGCAGACATCTCCACGATGTACAGCGGCTTCCACAAGGAGATGCGGCGGCACATTGCGGATGCCTATGCGATAGCCTGCGGGCTGGAAAACGACCCACAGGCGTGGAGTAAATTCCTCGAAGACCCCTTTTGGGAAAAGCGAAAAAAGAAGCCGACCTTCGATGATCAAAACGACCCTCTCTTGCACGTAATGGTGTTCGTCTTCAACGCCATCGACAGAAACCGATACAAACGCGCCTCGAAATACGCCACTGCGCTGAGACAGTACTGGAGAGACTACGTTCCCGCGCAAGAGGTCGGGGCGAAAATCAAGGAGGACGGCGGCATCGAAGCGCTTGGCCGAGCCGCCACCGGGAACGCGCCGAAAAAGGCAAAGCCTCAGCAGTCGTTGTTGACGCTAGTCCCAGGGTCCGAAGCGGTAAGAAGAAGGCTGGAGGCTCTCCAGGTGGGCGAGAAGGCGCGGTCGATCTTCAAGCGCGTTTCGAGCAAGCGCGGCGTGACATTGATGATCCTGAGTGTTGATCGTTCGAAAACCTAATGCGTCGGGCGGTGCCCTCTCATGAGGGCGCCGCTCAGACGAGCGGTCCATGCCCATCCCCGCGACTTTGCAAAACGAAGAACTCGCCGCTTGAGGCGAGCGGCCTCGACGAAGAGCTAGGCTCCGCTCGCGACATGGCCATCCTTGTTCCGAGAAAATCACGCCGTCGTGCGCCATATCAAGCTTGCGACATGACGCATTCGCCAATGCGACGAGAACCCGCCAAAGGCGAGCCCCCAATTCATCGCGGCACCTTCGCCAATTTTCGCCGACGACTCGGTCGCCCGTGAATCGAAATTTCCTGCACATCGCCGTCAGTCAATTTTCGGCGGACTCGACGCAAAAACGAAGCGAGTAAATGGAGTCGAAGGGCGCTGGCGGCGCCCTGCACAGTCCCGAGTCATGCAGGAGAAACAAAATGTCCGACCGCTCTCGACCTCCGTTTTGGCAAATCTACGCGCACGACGACGAGCTGCGTTCTCCGGTCGAAGACTCTATCGAGACCGTGGAGGCTGCCGAACGGTATCGCGATAAAAATCTGACGACGCTGCGGAAATGCGAAGGCCAGGAACTTCTTGTCCATGACATCGAGCAATGCAGCGAAACGCGGCCTTGCAGACGAGTCCTCTGCCCGCTGTGCGCGCGCCGCTATCGGATCTGGTTCGCCAAAAAAACCCTCCGATGGCTCCACCGCAGCAAACACCACCGCCGGCCGGCGAAGACGCTGGTCGTGCGCATGGAGCAAGCTTCGAACTGGGACTTGCCAATGGTCTCGATTGGTCGCTTACAGGACCAGCTTCGCAAGCGCCTGCTTCGCGCCGCGATTTCCCGCGTGATTGGCGGCACGGAGGTCTCTTACAATGCGAGGGACAATAAGTGGACTGCGCATTTCCACCTGGTGATCTTCGGAGCGAGTGACGCCGCGCTCAAGAATTTCGCGCGGAAGTGCAAGACGGACGCAATCCCCCGCGCCGTCGACGAACCGAAAGTACTGAAAAATCCGGTGGAGCAAATCACCTACCTCCAAAAATTCTCCACGTATTATCGGATTGGCGGTTTCGACGACCGAGGGAAGGGACGGGCAATTCCAATGAAGCGAGACCAAATGGCGGCGCTCGCGAAATGGACCGGGACTCACCCCTTCGAACACTTTCTGATCCTGGTTGGATTTCGGCGAAATGCAGATGGAATCCATCTCACAAAAAAGCCGGCTCCGTCGCGACCAAACACACCCCCGCGCCGGCGATAAATCGAATTGGCCGCCGCAATTTAGCAGTACAGCGCATTTGAACAATCATCACGAGCAACGAGATTTCACGCTGGTGGCGACGTGGCGACGTGGCGACGTGGCGACGTCGTATTCGGGAACGCCCCACAATGCTCGCACACTCGAGATTCAAGCTACAGTCAACGACTCACAATAGTGTTACCTACCAAAGCTCACCGTCCGCTACACAGTCGATCATTCATGTACAGATCGCGACACATCTCGCGGACAGCCACCGACGTGAGAGACGGAAGACGTGTACCTGTACCCCGACCTGTGCCGGTAGATCGACCACGCCATGCTGCTGTACGTATAGATCGTACCCGGCCAATTTGGGGCGGAATCGACGTACGACGACGTGAGTGAATAGGTTTGAGAGAGGGGCTGGCGCTTCGACGGTGTCGAATGATTCATCGCATCGGATGACGCCCGCAGCAGCTGGCGGCGTCCCCTTGCTGGCGGCGACACCGGCTATCGCTGTCGGGACCAATTGTCGCGAATCGCGACATTTCCCACCTCGGTCGATCTGACTCAGTCTCGTCGGCCACCATGATCCGTCTTTCCCTTTATCATCACCGCTTGGTGGTGCATCAGGCGACTCGTCGCGCTGGCGCTAATTGCATGGTCAGGATTTGCAAGCTGCGGATTCGCGCATCCGGCGCTCTGCGTGCTTGCGTGATGGTGTCGAAGACCGCCTTGCCGTTGGTTGGGTCACCAAACAAGGTACTAGCCCGTCTTATTCACCGGGGG
>PLZT01000123.1 GCA_003152255.1 Methylocystaceae bacterium
TGCAAATATTTTTACGACGCCGAGGGGTCGGCGCTGTTCGAAAAAATCTGCGCCCTTCCGGAATATTACCTCGCGCGGACAGAGCTGGCGCTACTGGCGCGACACGCGGATGAATTCGCCGCGCTGGTCGGCGCCGACGCGGAGCTCGTCGAATTCGGCGCGGGTTCGGGACGAAAGGTGCGACTCTTGCTCGACGCCGTCGTCCGACCGCGCGCCTATGTGCCCATCGACATCTCGATCGACTGCCTTCTCGCATCCGCCGCGCGGATCGACGCGGACTATCCTGATCTGATCGTCGCGCCGGTGATCGCCGACTTTTCACGACCGTTCGTGTTGCCGCCAGTGACGCGCGGCGCGCGGCGACGCATCGGTTTCTTTCCCGGCTCGACCATCGGCAATTTCACTCCCGAGGCTACGCTGCGGTTTCTGCGCAACGCCGCTCGGCTGTTCCGCGGCGGGGGCTTGCTGGTGGGCGTGGATCTCGTCAAGGACCCCGCGGTCCTGCACGCCGCCTACAATGACGCGGTTGGGCTCACCGGGGCGTTCAACAAAAACCTGCTGGCGCGGGCCAACCGGGAGCTTGGCGCCGGTTTTGATTTGACCCGGTTCCATCACCACGCTTGCTACAATCCGTTGCTTCAGCGCATCGAAATGTATTTGGTCAGCGCCGCGCGTCAGCAAGTGAGAATCGCCGGGCGCGCCGTTTCCTTCGTCGAGGGCGAGGCGGTGCACACCGAGAATTCCCACAAGATGACCATCGAGGGCTTTCGCTGTCTCGCCGCGAAAGCAGGTTTCGCGCCCCGCGCGATGTGGTGCGACGTCCAGCGACTGTTTAGCCTGCACTGGCTGGAGGCGAACTGAACGCGGATAACGCCGCGCAAGCGGATGGCTGGAACGCGGTGGCATGCGGGTCCGGTCGCTGCCCTATATGAGATGGCGCCAACCCATGAACTGGCGGCGGAAGCGCTCATGATTCGATTTGAATGCGTCAGCAAGTCCTATGGCGGCTCGGTCGTGATCGACAACCTCACCGTCACGATACGACAAAACCAAACGACCGCCCTCATCGGGCCTTCGGGTTCTGGAAAATCCACTCTGCTCGCATTGATCATCGGCCTCGAACCGCCGGACAAAGGCGCGATAATCATCGGCGCGGAGCCGCTAACCTCTCGATCGGCCTTCCGCTTACGCAGGCGTATGGGATACGTCATTCAAGACGGCGGATTATTTCCTCATTTGAACGCCCGCCAAAATATCGATCTCATGGCGAAGGAGGTCGGTTGGCCACCGAAACGGCGTCGTGAGCGGGTGGACGAACTATGTGCGCTCACGCGCTTTCCTCCCTCGGCTCTCGATCGCTTTCCGATGGAATTGTCCGGGGGGCAGCGTCAGCGCGTTTCCCTGATGCGAGCATTGATGCTCGATCCCGACATCCTCCTCATGGACGAACCATTGGGCGCGCTCGATCCCATGATCCGCGCCGAGCTGCAAGAGGAACTCAAGAGCATATTCCGCGGTCTGGCGAGAACCGTGGTGCTCGTGACCCATGACCTTGGCGAAGCGGCGTTCTTTGGCGATGCGATCGTTCTCCTGCACGAGGGCCGCATCGTTCAGCAGGGCCAATTTCGCGATCTGGTCGAACGTCCGGCCGAGCCGTTCGTCGCTCAGTTCGTTCATGCTCAATTGTGCCGCCTCGCCACCATGAATGACCAGGCGCTGGTCGCGCGAGCGAGGCAAGGATGAAACTTGTCCGCGAAAGGCTTTTGCTCGCGGCGATCCTGGCCATGATCGCCGCGTCGTCTCTGGCCGAAGGCGCGCTCGAGGAGGTTCGTATCGGCTCGAAAAAATTCACCGAGTCCGTGATCCTCGCGGATCTCGCCGCGCAACTCGCCGTCTCGACCGGCGCCGTCGTCGTGCATCGCCAGGAACTCGGCGGGACGCGGCTGTTGTGGGACGCGCTGCTGGCGAACGAGATTGACATATACCCGGAATATACGGGAACCCTGAAGCGAGAGATTTTGGCGAATGAGAATGTTGTCGACGAAGCGTCGCTCCATCGCGCGCTCGCGACAAGAAACCTGAGCATGAGCCGCCCTCTCGGCTTCAGCAATAGCTATGCGTTCGGGATGATGCGTCAAACGGCGAAACGATTGCGGATCGAAAGCATCTCCGACCTCGCGCGGCATCCCGCGCTCCGGTTTGGACTGAGTGACGAATTCCTGAGCCGCGAGGATGGATGGCCGGCGATTCGTCTAGCCTATGGGCTGAACGCCGTGGACCCGCGCGGACTGGATCATGACATCGCATACAAAGGTCTCGTCGACGGCTCGATCGACGTTATCGACCTCTACGCGACGGATCCTGAAATCGGCTATTACGGCGTCGAGACCCTCGCCGACGATCGTCATCAATTCCCGGAAAACCAGGCCGTCCTGATCTACCGCGCCGATTTGGAACGGCGCGCGCCGAAAGCGCTACGCGCCATGCTGCGACTCGAAGGGGCGATCGACGATCGGAGCATGATCGGGATGAACGGCGCGGCAAAGATCGATCGACGGCCGGAAACGCAAGTCGCCGCGGCATTCCTCGCTACGTCCTTTGGATTGGCCAACGTCGAGCGCGGTGAAGGACTGACGAGCCGGCTCGCGCGGCGAACGATGGAACATCTCCGCCTGGTTCTTCTCTCGCTCGGCGCGGCGATTGTCGTCGCTCTGCCGCTTGGCGTCATCGCCGCGAAGCGGCCGACGCTTGGTCACGCTATATTTGCTATCGCCAGCGTGCTTCAGACGATCCCATCGCTGGCGCTGCTGGTGTTCATGATTCCGATCTTCGGTATTGGAGCGGCGCCCGCCATCGCGGCGCTCTTCCTTTACAGTCTGTTGCCCATCATCCGGAACACGGCCTCGGGATTTGCAAACATTCCACCTTCGCTCCGCAATTCCGCGATCGCGCTCGGGCTGACTCCGATGCAGCGGCTCACGCTAATTGAGCTGCCATTGGCGTCGCCCGCGATTCTCGCCGGCATGAAGACGGCGGCGGTGATCAACGTCGGCACGGCGACGCTGGGAGCGTTGATCGGGGCGGGCGGTTACGGACAGCCGATTTTCGCGGGCGTGCGGCTCGACAATTTTGGCTTGATCCTTGAAGGCGCCGTGCCGGCGGCGCTGCTCGCGCTCGCCGTTCAGGGGCTGTTCGAACTCGCCGAGCAACATTTCGTCCCGCGTGGGCTGCGACTGAAGCCGAACGCTTCGATCTGACCAGCGATCGAGCCGAGGGAGCTGCTCGAACTGGCCAAACGCCGTGGCCTCCATTTTGGCGCCTGCGCGTCAGACTCGCCCGGCACGGCGACCTCCTCGTGCAGGGTGTCGCGCACGTAGAGCTTCGTCACCAGCACGTAGAGCAACACGGTGATCGGCGCGGCGAAGACCGTCGCCGTCGCGCCGAACGCTTCGCCAAGCGCGACGATGCTCAACAACATGAGCGCGGGCGGCACGGACACCATGCGCTGCTGGATGATCGGCATGA
>PLZT01000109.1 GCA_003152255.1 Methylocystaceae bacterium
TGCGGAAGTCGGTCAAGGAAACCGGCGAGCACGTTAAGCAAATACTCGAACCGGCGATGATCGGTCTCGGGCTCGGAGCAATCACGACCGCCGCGTCGATCGGCGGACTTTCGGCGGCGATAAAAGACTTTGGCGGAACCGCGCGCGACCTCAGCTTCGCATCGAAAGAAACCGGCCTTCTCGTCGATCAACTTCGCACCCTCGAAGCGGCCGGAGAGAACGTCGGCATCTCCGTCGGCACGATGCGAAATGCTCTGAAAGAGTTTCACGAAGAGTCAGCACAGAACAAGATGCATCGCGGCCCGTGGCGCGAGTTCTTCGCATCGCAAACCATGAACCCAAAGATACGAGCGCTTGGGGAAGAACTCCGTCACGCGAAGAGCGCGAGCGAAGAACTCTCAATGGTCATGGATGCGCTGGCGACAAGCTCGCAGGCGACCAAGAACGTCCTTCTCAAAGGGCTTGGCTTGCCGCCGGAGTTCGCGCGCCTCACGAAAAAGGACATCAAGGAGATCGGCGAACTCCTCGGCCACATGCCCGAGGGGTATCTGGCCAATGGCCTCGCGCTCCAACACTCCTTCGATATGCTACGGATCAGCGCTCAGGCGCTTCGTGACACGATCGGCGGCGAACTCGCGCCGGCGATGATGCAAATCACCGATGCGGTTCGCAAGTTTGTCGAAGCGCATGGCGAGGACTTAAAGAAAATCCTCCTCGATGTTGCTGGCGCTGTCCGTGACGCCCCATGGAAGGAATGGGGCAATGACATCCGCGACGCGGCGAGCAAGATCGATGGCGTCGCGCAGTCCATCGGCGGATGGAAGGTCGCGCTCGAAGGGCTGGTCGCGGTGAATGTTTTGGCGTGGCTCGCGCCTATTGCCGGGATTCTCGGCCCGATGGGTCTTGCCATAACCGGAGCTGTCGCGGGTCTCGTTGCCGTTGGCGCCAAAATCAAAGAGCTGAATGACTTAAACGCAGGACCATCCGGCAATACCAAAGACGTGTTTGACCGCATGCGGCACGCTCAGTCGGCGGCCAAGGTTTTTGACCGCATGCGGCACGGGGGGGCTGGAGGCGAGGATAAAGGCATCCACGCGGCCGCGCGCTCGATCCGAAAGAAGATCTCGGCCCCGGCGGACGAGGAGCCCCATTATGGGCGGCTGACGCCGATCAGCTACGGCGGCGATACCGGAGCAGCGTCTTTCCGAGGGGAAGACATCCTCCAGAGAGCGGTCGTCAAGGGCACGTTCGAGGGAACCCGCCAGGGTGTTATCGCGGCGTTTAAGGAATGGGTGGAATCCAGCCGCCAGGGCGGCATCGTCAATGCGGCGTATCATCCCGGCGCGTCTGGCGGCATGGGCGGCGGGGGTGGAGCAGGTGGCGTCGGCGGTGGCGGGGCCGGCGGGGCAAACGAAGCTCCGGAGGCCGCATCATCGCAATTCCTGAAAGACATTGCCGCCAAATATCCCAAGGACAAGATCGCGCAAGAGCTGGGCGGCGCCGTGGCCGCGCGTGGTCGCTATAGTATAGCGCAAGCAGTCAATCTTATTCGACAGGTTGGAGGCACCGAAAGGGAAGCTAGGGCATTAGGCGCTCTTGTTGGACAGGAAAGCGAAGGCAACCCAAGAACTGCCAATTTGAGGGGGGAGCATTCGATTGGACTTTGGCAAATAAATCAAAATGCTCATCATGGGAAATTTGGCACCGACGAAGAACTAAAGAATCCAGTAACAAACGCAAAAGCGGCCTTGGCATTATACCGCAGAAGAGGCAATTTAGGGGATTGGGCGAATACTATTAAGACCGCTAGATATTTAAGAGATTTAGCAAAAGCAGGTGCCAAACCCGAAGCTCCAGAGAGCAATGGCCACCACGGCTCCGCCAAGGGCATGAACGAATGGATCGCGCAGCAACGCGGCACGCATCCTGAAGGCAGGGCTGGCGGCGGCGATGTCTTCGCGCAATATCCCTATATCGTCGGCGAGCACGGCCCTGAGCTTTTTGTTCCGAAGCAATCCGGAAAAATCTCACCAAACGCGGTCTTCAAGGAAAAAGCACCGGCAATCATCAGGCGCCTAATGGAGCAATACGCCCTGCGGGATTTTCAGGCAGCCGCCATTCCCGGCAACTTCGGCCGCGAGACGACGGGGTTCACCAAGTTGCGCGAAATGATGGGCAGAGGCGCGAGCTACAGAGAAAAGCCGGAAGGCAAAGGCGGATACGGTTGGGCGCAATGGACCGGGAGCCGGGCCAGGAGCTTTCTTTCACTTTCCAAGGGAATGGGGCTCGACTGGCATAGCGACGAAGCGAATTGGGCCAATCTTTCGCATGATCTATCTGGGCCATATCACAAGACGATCGAGGCGCTGCGCGGAACCCATTCGCTTGGCGGCGCTGTTAGATCATTCGAACGAACATTCGAGAGAGCCGGTGTTAAGGCGCTGCGCGACCGCCTTGAATGGGCCAAGAAAGGCCTCAAGGCATTGCACGGGTCACAGTCTGGACCTGGTGCCGGCATCAATCTCCTAGAAAGCGCACGCAAGGCCGAGCTGACGCAGCAAGCTCATAAAGTCACCGGAGACGCCTCGCTGCGGATTGATCTGCATGGGTTCCCGAAGGGCACGAAGACCAAGGGGGAGATCAACGGGATGTTCAAGACGCTGACCATGTATCGCGGGTTGGCCGCGCCGATGGCGGATCAGGAGGGATGAGGCGCGATTGCCATGAGGGATTGCAGATGAGCGATACGGAATTCCGACTTGAGCGCGAGACGACTACGCCATCTGGGCTCGTCTCGATACGGCATATCGTCGGGGCGGATGGACGCTTGGAAATACCGTCCGCCTACCATTCGCGTGAGCTGCTCCATACGTGGCAGCGCGCGGAAGGCGAAACGCTGGAAGCATTCAAAAGCCGCGTCGTCGACGAGGCCGAATTGGTGGCCGCACGCCGTAGTCAACGCATCGGGATTTGCCCGATCTAGGATTGACGCCAGCGCAGGAAGCCTCCGCGATCTTCCGGCGGAAAGCCATTTACGAAGAGCTTCATCCTGAGACGAAGGCGGGGGCGGCGGGCGCAAATGCGCGATGGGGGAAGGACGATGCAACGGCAAATTTTGCCGCTGCAACCGCCGACGCGACTGGTAAGGCGGAACGCACGGTAAGGCTCGCCGCCGCTCGCGGCGAGGCCCTTGGCGACGACCTCGGCGCCGTCACGGGAACATCGCTCGATAAGGGCGTGGAACTGGATGCTTCAAGAGTGGCTCAGCGACGGCCCGCAGACCCTGGTTATCTTCGCGAATCCGCGAACCTGAAAGAGACATAAACCTTCCCAGAAGGATGCACCACGCAGTAGCTGGCCACTTCTGGGAAGAGACGAGCCATTTCCAGCTTCGTTGCCATGGACAGCTGCATCATGAGCGCACATGCGATGACGGATTTGATCATTTATCCTCTCCGCCCTTCCGCAGCCTCACGCCCGCCCCGCCGCCGTTCTCGACCCCGGCCCATTCAAAGGGGATTAGGGAAAGTATCACTTCCCGCTCAAAGCCAATTCGAGCAGCCTGCGGATAGCCTCAGAGCGTGAGAGATGGTCTTCCTGTTTTGCAGCCCATTTGTCGATTTTGGCGGTCAGGATGGCCGGGGCGCGGAAATTCAAAATCGGGTCCTGCCCGGTCGCTGGACGCCCTCTCTTTTTTGGTAAGACAGATATTGACTTCGCCATAAATACGTCTTACAAGAAATATGCAAGCCAAGCAAGGCCTAACAGCCATAACCCCGCCGAAATTCACAGTTTCGGCGAACGCCCCCGGCTTGTCCAAAGGAGGAACCATGAAGACGCAACCGATCTCCCGCCGCGCGCTCGCCGCTGGCCTCGCGCTGGCGCCAGTCGCTGGGCTTCCCGCGCTCGCTGATGCATCGAAGCTTGATCGGATTATCCAAGCGCATCGCCTTGCAAAAGCCGCGTTCGATACCGCTGTTG
>PLZT01000571.1 GCA_003152255.1 Methylocystaceae bacterium
TCGATGAGAAAGACGATGCGCGAGCCCAGAAACGTCAAGAAAGCGTCGAGCCCATCGCGCGTGTCGGCGACGAAACGACCTGTCATCAGATAAAAAACGTCTTCCTTGCCGACGCCTCCAGCCTCGTGTTCGGCAAGCACGCTCCACTCGACGTTCCAAGTCTCGAATAATGACGAAAAGAACTTTGCGCGAACACGGTGAACATCGGTATACGTCACGCTAACCAAGCCACTTTCGACATGAACAACAAGCACATGTGCGTCAGTGGCGCCGATGTCATTTTNNCCCGCGCATAAAGGCCGCAACCCGGTCGCGATCGTCAGGATCGAGGTGGTGAACATGCGCGCCGTCGATCATCTCGAGGGCCGTCCGCGCCGCAACTTCGTTTAGCGCCTTGTGCGCATCCATCACAAGGAGATGCAAACTATCGTCCTGACCGCGTCGCGCCGAAGTCATCCGTGTTATTTCATCGCGGCCGATTACGCTGTCTGGAGCAGAGGGAATCCTCTTTTGCAAGTCGATCAACCGCGCCCGCAAGGATTTTCCGCTTTCCGGATCGACCGCTTCGACTGGCGCGAGCATGGTCGCCATATCGACGGGAATGCCCGCCAGAAGCGCCGTAACGCCGGGAATTGCGATGCGGTCTCCGTCGAGCGGACGAGCCCCGGTAATAATGCGATCGAACTGGGGGTCCGACAAGCCGGCGGCATGCCGCTCCGCCTGCAGAGATGGCGCGGCGCTCCCCACTGACGATGCATGCGCCGCCGCCTCCTGCAGCATGGTCAGGCGCAATTTGATGCGATCGTTTGCATTCAGCGCTTCGGCGATTAGCGATGGGAGCAGGACGGCCTGCTCTCCCAACAGCTTAACGATCTCCACCTTCGCGGTCATGTCGCCCCCAGTTAGGGTCTTTGGCGCAATCGGCGAAGAGACTCGCTTTGCGCTGCGCCGGCGCTAGAAGTATAGCGCGAGGCCACCCACGGAAAGCAATCATTGTTTTCCGGTGGTGTTGGAGATGAGCCGTGTCGACGGCCATTTTGTCCCTTGTCCGTGATCCGCGCTTTCGCCCCACGTCGGCGTCCGCCAGATTCCGATAAACTCGACATTCGCCACTTTCGCTCTACCTGACTCGGATGAAGCGCAAGTGAAGGGGTGAGGCAGTGCTCGCCGAGCATAAGCAGCGGGATCCGGCCAAGGTCGTTTCGTTGGAGGTTCGTGTGCGGGGCCGCGTGCAGGGCGTGGGGTTCCGCCCGACGGTCTGGCGACTTTCGCGCGCGCTGGGCCTTTGCGGCGAAGTTTTTAACGACTCCGAGGGAGTTTTTATTCGGCTGTGGGGCGCCGAGCAACAAATTACCATTTTCCTTGACCGCCTGCGGCAGGAGCCGCCGGTATTGGCGCGGATCGACAGCGTCGAATGCACGGAAGGTCGTGGGAATATGCCCCCGGATTTCCGTATCGCGCCGAGCGTCGAGGGGCGCGCGCATACGCAAATCGCCCCGGACGCCGCCATCTGTCGCGCTTGCGCCGCGGAAATCTTGAATTCGCGCGAACGGCGCGCCAACTATTTCTTCACCAATTGCACGCATTGCGGGCCGCGCCTCACGATAGTCACGGAAATCCCGTATGACCGCGCGAACACGACGATGGCGCCATTCCCGATGTGCGCGGCGTGCGAAGCGGAATACACGGACCCTGGCGATCGTCGTTTCCATGCCGAAGCGATCGCCTGCGGCGCCTGCGGTCCAAGGATCGCATTGCGGCGCCTGGACGGGCATGCGCCGGACCTGGAAAAGCTGTCGGGCGAGGAATGCCTCGCCACGGCGCGTCGGCTCATTATGTCGGGTGCGATCCTCGCTCTCAAAGGTCTTGGAGGCTATCATCTCGCCTGCGACGCCACGAATTTCGATGCGGTTTCACGCCTTCGGCGATTGAAGCGCCGCGACGCGAAGCCTTTCGCTCTGATGGCGCGAGACCTCGGCGTCATAAGAGATTATTGCGCCGTCGGAGAAGAGGAGGAGCGCCTGCTTATCAGCTCCGCGGCGCCGATCGTCCTGCTGAACACGCGCGGCGGGAAACGATTGCCGCCAGTGGTCGCGCCGAGCCTTAACGCGCTTGGCTTCATGTTGCCGACGACCCCGCTGCATCTCCTCGTCATGCAGGGCTTTGCAGGGCCGCTGGTGATGACGAGCGGTAATCTCTCCGACGAACCGCAGGCCATTGACGACAATGACGCTCGGGAGCGTCTCGCGGCAATTGCGAGCTACGCGCTTGTCCATGACCGGCGGATTGCAAATCGCGTCGACGATTCAATCGTGCGCGTCATGGCCGGTCGCGCGCGAGTCTTGCGCCGCGCGAGAGGCTATGCGCCGGCACCGCTCCGTTTGCCGTCAGGGTTTGAATCCGCCCCCCAGCTTTTGGCTTTTGGCGGTGAATTGAAAGCTGCATTCTGTCTGCTCAAAGACGGAGAAGCCACGCTGTCACAGCATCAAGGCGATCTCGAAGACGAAAGAACCTTCGACGACTACCGCAAAAACCTGGCGCTCTACGCAAGACTTTTTGACCATCGCCCGGCGGCTTTCGTCGTTGACGGCCATCCGGACTATGTCTCCTCGAAGTTCGCGCGAGAGCAGGGGCTCGCGACGTCGACGCCGGTGATGGAGGCCCAGCACCACCACGCTCATGTCGCGGCGTGCCTGGCGGAAAATGGACGCCCGCTCGATGCGCCGCCGGTGTTGGGCGTGGTCTTGGATGGTTTGGGTTTTGGCGACGACGGAACAATCTGGGGCGGGGAATTTTTGCTCGCCGACTACCGCCGCTATGAACGGCTGGGCGCGCTGCGGCCTGTCGCGATGCCGGGCGGGGCTCGGGCTATTCGCGGACCTTGGCGCAATCTTTACGCTCACCTCACGGCCCTTATGGATTGGCCGGAGTTTGCGCGACATTTCTCGCAACTCGACCTTTGCGCCGAGCTAAGCAAGAGGCCGCTTTCGACTCTCGAAGCCATGATGCGAAGCGGCGTCAATTCGCCGATGGCCTCGTCTTGCGGTCGATTGTTCGACGCGGTCGCGGCCGCCCTCGACATCTGCCCGGACCGCCAAGCCTATGAGGGCGAAACCGGAGCGCGTCTCGAAGCGATTGTGGATGAAAGTGAATTGCGGAACGGAGATGAGGCGCATTGCTATTCCTTCTCGCTTTCTCTGCGAAGCCCGGCCGGCCCGCAATATCTCGAACCGGCGACGATGTGGCGCGCGCTTCTCGACGATCTCATGACGAGAGCGCCGCCTCCCATAATCGCGGCGCGCTTTCACAAGGGTCTCGCCGCCGCGATCGTTGCGATGACGAAGCAGCTTGCGCAAAAAGACAGCGTTCGCGCGCGGCTATTTGACACTGTCGCCCTCTCGGGCGGCTGCTTTCAGAACCATATTCTCTTCGCGGAGGTGCTACGTCGCCTGGAACAGGCGGGGTTCAAGGTGCTGACTCACGCGGAAGTTCCGGCCAATGACGGCGGCCTTGCGCTCGGACAAGCCGCAATAGGGGCCGCGCGCCTGATCGACGAGGCGAAATGGCATAGCATTGAGGGAGGGGTTCGTGTCGCTAGAGCGTGACCTGAAGTCGCTTTATCCGTTCTTGCACGGGAAAAGTCAGGATCCCGCCAAGCTCGGCGAGGCCTTGCTGCGTTCCGTCGATGAGAAAGCGAGAGAGTCGCGCGAAACCAACGCCCGCTTTTTTGATGAACAGGGCGCCGTGCTCGTCGAAGCGGCAAAGGCCATCGCTGCGGTTTACCGGCGAGGCGGACGCATGTTTTCGATGGGAAACGGCGGCTCGAGTTGCGATGCGTCGCACTTCGCGGTCGAATTCGTGCATCCCATCACCACCGGACGGCAGGCTCTCGCCGCGGTCAATCTCGTCGCCGACCTCGCCACGATAACGGCGATCGGCAATGACGTCGGTTTCGAACATATCTTCACGCGTCAGTTGATCGCGCAGGCCAAGTCCGGCGACGGTCTGATCGGCGTTTCGACGAGCGGAAACTCCTCCAATTTGCTGCATGCCTTCGCCAAAGCGAAGGAGATGGGCGTGACGACGATCGGACTTGCGGGCGGCGACGGCGGCGCCATGGCGTCGAGCGGACTCGTGGAGCATTGCCTCGTCGTGCCCACGACCTCGATCCATCGCATCCAGGAGTGTCACGTCGCCGCTTACCACATCGCTTGGGATCTCGTGCACACGCTGCTCGCCGACGATCGCGGCTTCGCGTCGAGGAAAGGCAGTGCGGCATGAAATATGTCGATGAGTTCCGCGACGGCGAAAAGGCGAGGATCCTCGTCAAGGAAATCCACGACCTGATGTCGACCATGGATACTCCCAAGGATCGGCCGCTTCATATAATGGAGGTGTGCGGCGGTCACACGCATTCGATATTCCGCTATGGCGTCGAGGGCATGCTCCCCAAGACGATCGAGCTTGTGCATGGGCCCGGTTGCCCTGTGTGCGTGCTACCGATGGGCCGCGTCGATGATTGCGTGAGCATCGCCGAGCGTCCCGAGGTCATCTTCACGACCTTCGGCGACGCTATGCGCGTGCCTGGCTCCAAAGTGAGCCTGCTTCAAGCCAAGGCTGACGGCGCCGACGTGCGCATGGTCTATTCCCCCATGGACGCGCTCGCGCTGGCACGAAAACATCGCGACCGCGAGATCGTGTTTTTTGGACTAGGCTTCGAGACCACGATGCCCTCGACAGCGCTGACGATTTTGCAGGCCGACCGGGAAGGCGTCACGAATTTTTCGGTCTTCTGCAATCACATAACCATCGTGCCGACAATAAAGGCGATTTTGGACAGTCCAGATATAAGGATCGACGGATTTTTGGGGCCCGGGCACGTGTCGATGGTCGTCGGCACGAGACCGTACGAGTTCATCGCGCAATATTACCGCAAAGCCGATGGTCGTCGCGGGCTTTGAGCCCCTGGACATTCTCCAGTCGATATGGATGGTCGTCAAGCAGATCAAGGATGGTCGCTGCGAGATCGAGAATCAATATGCGCGCGTAGTGCCGGACGAAGGCAACGCTGCGGCGCTTAAAGCAGTTTCCGAGGTCTATGAGCTACGCGAGTTTTTCGAATGGCGCGGATTGGGATCGATCGACCATTCGGGCGTCAGGCTGCGCGACGATTACGCGCGCTTCGACGCCGAGCGCAAATTCGCCGTTCCTAATCTGAAGATCACGGACCCAAAGTCCTGCCAGTGCGGAGAGGTGCTCAAGGGAGTCATCAAACCCTGGCAATGTAAAGTGTTCGGCTCCGCCTGCACGCCGCACTCGCCGCTCGGAGCCTTGATGGTGTCGTCGGAAGGCGCCTGCGCCGCATATTATCAATATGGGGGTTTGAAACAGCACGAGGCGGCCACATGACTCTTGCCGCGTCCGCCATGCGATCCCGCGTGCTTGGTAGGGTGTTCGTGCCGAAGGTGACGCTCGCGCATGGCGGCGGCGGCAAAGCGATGAAGGACCTGATCGACGACGTGTTCGTCGCGGCATTCGATGGGACCGCGCCGCCCGTGCTGGAGGATCAGGCCCGCTTCGATCTTGCGTCGTTCTCCATGCATGGCGATCAACTGGCGTTCACGACCGACGCCTTCGTCGTCGATCCCTTGTTCTTTCCGGGCGGCGACATCGGGAAGCTCGCCGTGTGCGGAACGATCAACGATCTCGCGGTCGGCGGCGCGAAGCCGCTGTATCTTTCCTGCGCGGTGATCATCGAAGAGGGCGTTGCCATCGACACCCTTCGAAAGATCGCCGACTCCATGGCGCGAACGGCCTCCGAGGCGGGCGTCAAGATCGTCACCGGCGACACTAAGGTCGTGCAGAAGGGCGCATGCGATAAGCTCTTCGTGACGACCACGGGGATCGGCGTGATCCCCAGCGGAGTAAATCTTGGAGCGCAT
>PLZT01000562.1 GCA_003152255.1 Methylocystaceae bacterium
ACAAGTGGGAGAAGGGAGCGCCCTTGTTTTTTTCTTCGCTGAAATTAATCAATCGGCGGCCCTTCCTTCTCCCGCCCGCGGGAGAAGGCAGCCCCACGAAGTGGGGTCGGATGAGGGGCGCCGGGCGCGAACGACAAACCCGGGCGACGCCCTCCAATGACCGGCGCCGGCACCGACCACACCAAGCCCAAGCTCGAAGGCGGGCCGGCGATCATTCTGGTGCGCCCGCAGCTCGCGGTTAACATCGGCATGTGCGCGCGGGCGATGGCCAATTTCGGCCTTTCCGATCTGCGTCTCGTCGCGCCGCGCGAGGGCTGGCCGCGCACCGGCGCATATCGCAAGGGTGCCTACGCGGCCGCCGCCGGGGCCGTGCATCTTCTGGAAAGCGCCAGGGTTTTTCCCGATGTCGCCTCCGCGATCGTCGATCTGTCCTTCGTCCACGCCGCCACGGCGCGCGGGCGCGGCCAGATGAAGCCCGTGCATATCCCCGCCCAAGCCATGCCGCTCGCCGCCCAGGCGATCGCCGCCGGCGAGCGTCGCGGCGTGATGTTCGGCCCCGAGCGCACCGGGCTCGACAACGACGACGTGGCGCTCGCCGACGCCATACTGACCTTTCCGGTCAATCCCGCCTACGCCTCGCTCAATCTCGCGCAGGCGGTGCTGCTGACCGGCTATGAGTGGTTTCGCGCCGCTCACGGCGATGTCCTGCCCTTCGACACCAGCGAGCGCTCGCCGCCCGCCACGCGCGAAATGACGGCGGCTTTTTTCGACTTTCTGGAGGAACAGCTCGACGCGCGGCAGTTCTTCCGGCCCATCACCAAGAAACCCGTGATGGCGCGCAATCTGCGCAATATGTTCCACCGCATGAGCCTGACCGAACAGGATGTCCGCACGCTCTGGGGCGTCGTGGTGCGCCTCGTCGAAGGCCCGCGCCGCGAACCCAACGCGAGACGACGCAAGAAGCTGGAGGAGTCAGAGGCGCGCGAGGCGGCGGCGAAGGCCGAGGCGCGGCGGGTTCCCAAGGGCGAGCCGCCCGAGGCGCCGGAGTGAGTTGGAGCCACCCGCGTTAAGGGGTGACGACGATCACGGAGACTCCGACAGCTCTGCTTGCCCGTATCAGATCATTGTCCAGGGTGGCGAGAGACAGATTGCGTCTCGACGCGAGTTCCAAATACGCAGCGTCATAAGAGGTCAGCCGGTAGGCGACGGCGAGGCGATGCACATCGGTGAATACGCGCTCGGCGCTCTCGTCGTCCGCGACAATATTCAGCGATTTGAGTTCGACCAGAAATTCGTCGGCTTTCGACGCCGCGAGCGTTCCCCTATTCTGCGCGCGAGCGAGAACGGCGCTGGCCTCGTAAAACCATAAAACCGGAACAATGGCGTTATCGCCGGCCGCGAGCTTTTGCAGAATTGCATCGGCGTATCGGTGCTCCGCGCTCTCGAAACACCACCGCATGGCGACGGAATTATCGAGTACGAAAGTCACGCTCGCCCAAAATCGATTAGGTCTTCGATCGTTTCGCCTTCAGGCGGCAAATTGCCTTTACGCAGCTCCAAAATCCGGGCGGCGGCGTCCGCCGGCGTATGTTTTTCGTGCGCGGGCTGATGCTGCGCGAGGCGGCTTTCCCAAAGCGCGATCGCCTCCTGCACCAGTTCGCCAGGACTGCGCCCCAAGCGCGCGGCGAGTTCGGCGAGATGGGCTTCCTGTTTGGGTGGGAGGCGAATTTCCATAAGCCAAGCCTAGTGTTGGGACAAAAGGAGTCAAGAGAAACGACGATCCCTCCCTTGACTCCGCCCCCAAAACACGAACAATACAGGAACATCGTTCGCGTTACAGCAGTCGAAGCCGCCCGTGATCATCCCCCTGCCCCGCTATGCCGAACTCGCCACGACGACCAATTTCTCGTTCCTGCGCGGCGCTTCGCACCCCGAGGAGCTGGTCGCGAAGGCGCTGGAGCTGGGGCATTGCGGCATTGGTCTCGCCGACCGCAATTCCGTGGCCGGCGTCGTGCGCGCCTTCTCCTTTTTGCGGGCGCATAAGGTTTCGGACCAGGACTTCCGGCTGGCGGTCGGCGCGCGGCTGGTCTTTGCCGACAAGACCCCGGAAATGCTGTGCTATCCGCGCGACCGCGCCGCCTATGGCCGGCTGTGCCTGATGCTGACGCGCGGCAATATGCGCGCGCCAAAGGGCGATTGCGCGCTGGTTCTGGACGATCTCCTCGAGTTCGGCGAAGGCCAGCAGCTTGTCGCGCTGGGCGAGGCCGCGCCCCCCGCCCCGCTGCGCGCGGCGTTCGAGGGCAGGCTGTGGCTCGCCGCGGCCGCGCTCCTTGACGCCAATATGCGCGAAAAAATGCGGCGACGCATCGCGCAGGCGCGCAAATACGGCCTGCCGCTCGTCGCCGTCAACGACGTGCATTATCACGTCGCGGAACGCCGCCCGCTCGCCGACGCACTCGCCTGCATCAGGGAAGGCGTCACGCTGGAGGACGCGGGTTTTCTGCTCTCCGCCAACGCCGAGCGCCACCTCAAAAGCGCCGGCGAAATGTGCCGGCTCTTCGCCGAGGCGCCGGAGGCCGTGGACGAAAGCGCGCGCTTCATCGAACGCCTCGACTTTCGGCTTTCCGATCTTGCATATGATTACCCCAGCGAATTGCGCGAGGGTTTTGCTAGCGAACAGGAAGCCTTGGTGGCTTTTACACACGAGGGCGCGAAGGACCGCTATCCGCGCGGCGTGCCGAAGAATGTGGAGGCGCAGCTCGCGCATGAATTAAAACTCATCGGCGAATTGAATTACGCCGCCTATTTCCTCACCGTCCACGACATCGTGCGCTTCGCCCGCGAACAGGGGATTCTCGCGCAAGGGCGCGGCTCGGCGGCCAATAGCGCGGTGTGCTTTTGCCTTGGCGTCACCGAGGTCGATCCGACCAAGCACGATCTTCTGTTCGAGCGTTTCGTCTCGGCCGCGCGCAATGAGCCGCCCGATATAGACGTGGATTTCGAGCATGAGCGGCGCGAGGAGGTGATCCAATATATCTACAAGCGCTTCGGCCGTGATCGCGCGGGTCTCGCCGCCGCCGTCGTCACCTATCGCGCGCGCTCGGCGATGCGCGAGATTGGCAAGGCGTTCGGCCTCTCCAACGATTTTTTGGCGCGCCATTCGCGCATGGCCGGCGGCGGCGCCGACAGGGAGCAGCGCCGCGCCGATCTGGCGCGCGCGGGCTACGATCTCGACGAGCCGCGCCTCGCGGCGGCGCTCGCCCTGGCGCAGGAACTCGCCGGTTTTCCGCGCCATCTGACGCAGCATTCCGGCGGATTCGTCATAACCCGCGCGCGGCTGGACGAAGTTGTCCCGGTGGCTCCCGCCGCGATGGACGGCCGCACCACGATCATGTGGGACAAGGACGATCTCGACGCGCTCGGCATATTGAAGATCGACGTGCTGGCGCTCGGCATGCTCACCTGTCTGCGCAAGGGGCTGAGCCTCCTGGCGGCGCATTATGGCGTCCGCCATCGCCTCTCGAGCATTCCGGCGGAAGATTCGCGCGTTTATGCGATGGTCTCGCGCGCCGACACGGTCGGCGTGTTCCAAATCGAAAGCCGCGCGCAAATGTCGATGCTGCCGCGACTGAAGCCGCGATGTTTCTACGATCTCGTCATCGAGGTGGCGATCGTGCGGCCCGGCCCCATTCAGGGCGATATGGTTCACCCCTATCTGCGCCGCCGCATGAACAAGGAGAAGGTCGACTATCCCTCGAAGGAGCTGGAAGACGTCCTCGGCAAGACGCTCGGCGTGCCGCTGTTTCAGGAGCAGGCGATGAAAATCGCCATTGTCGCGGCGGGTTTTTCTCCCGCCGAGGCCGATCAATTGCGCCGCGCCATGGCGACGTTCAAACGCGCCGGACTCGTCGGCGGATTTCGCGACAAGATGATTTCCGGCATGGTTTCGCGCGGCTATGAGCGCGACTTCGCCGAACGCTGCTTCAAGCAGATCGAGGGCTTTGGCTCCTATGGCTTTCCCGAAAGCCACGCGGCCTCCTTCGCGCTGCTGGTCTACGCCTCCGCGTGGCTGAAATGCCGCTACCCCGACGTTTTCGCCTGCGCGCTGCTGAACTCCCAGCCAATGGGCTTTTACGCGCCCGCGCAGATTTTGCGCGACGCGCGCGAACATGGAATCGAGGCGCGCGAGGTCGACGTGAACGCCTCCCAATGGGATTGCACGCTGGAGCCGGCGGGGGAGTCCGGGCCCGTGCATCCACGCCACGCCGAAATGGCCGAGGATATTTTGGGTCGCCGCGCGCTGCGGCTGGGCTTTCGCCAGGTCCACGGCGTGGCCGAGGACGATATGCGCCTGCTGGCGGCGCGGCGCGGCTCCGGATACGACTCCGTGCGCGATTTATGGCTGCGCACCGGCCTGTCGCCCGCCGTGCTGGAAAAGCTGGCGCAGGCCGACGCCTTCGCCAGCCTTGGCCTCACGCGCCGCGAGGCGCTGTGGGCGGCCACGGGACTTAACCGCGCCGGCGACAAGGACAACCTGCCGCTGCTGCGCGCCCTCGCCTTCGCGCCGCCGGAGCCGGACGCCAGACTGCCGCCAATGCCGCCGGGCGAAGAGGTGATCGAGGATTATCGCGCGCTGTCGCTGTCGCTCAAGGGCCATCCCGTCGGTTTTTTGCGCGCGGGGCTGGCGGCGAAGGGAATCTTGCCCTGCGCGGAACTCGCGCGCTCGCGCGGCGTGCTACCTTCGCGCGTCGTCGTGGCCGGGCTGGTGCTGATGCGCCAGCGTCCCGCCACGGCGAAGGGCGTCATCTTCATGACCATCGAGGACGAGACCGGCGCCGCCAATATCATCGTCTGGCCCAAGATTTTCGAGAAGCAGCGCGCGGAAGTGCTCGGCGCGAGGCTTGTCGCCATTGCCGGAGAGGCGCAGGTGGAATCGGGCGTCGTTCATCTCATCGCCCGCAAGGTCGAGGATATTTCCGCCGATCTGCGCAAGATCGAAAGGGCGAGCGCGGCGACGCCGAGGGCGAGGAATTTTCATTGAGCAAGGGGCTGGAGCGGCAACGCGGCGCGAAAGAAATCGCTTTACGCCCAGAGGGCGCTATAAACTCGCCGGACCGATCGAGAGCCAAAATGTCCTCCGACAGCCTCGCCCCCGTCTTCGATCTCTCCTTCGCCGCGCCGGCGGCCGAGCTCGCGCGCGTGTCGCCGCTGACGCGCCGGCTGATCGCGCCCAATCCGGGCGCCTTCACCTTCACCGGCACTTGTTCCTATATCGTCGGCGAAGGCGAGGTCGCGATCGTCGACCCCGGGCCGGCGATCTCCAGCCATATCGATGCGCTGCTCAAGACAATCGCCGGCGAAAAGCTCGCGGCGATTCTCGTCACCCACACCCATCGCGACCATTCGCCCGCCGCCAGCATATTGCGGGCAAGAACCGGCGCGCCGGTCGTCGGCTGCGCGCCCTACGCGGCGCGCGCCGACCAAACGGGCCACGGCCTCGACGCCTCGCACGACCGCGATTATGCGCCGGATCGCGTGATGGCGGACGGAGAATTCATCAGGGTCGGCGGCGCGACGATCGAGGCCGTGGCGACGCCGGGCCACACCGCCAATCATCTGTGCTTCGCGCTGCGCGAGGAGCGCACGCTGTTTTCCGGCGATCATGTGATGGCCTGGGCGACGACCGTGGTGGCGCCGCCCGACGGCTCCATGCGCGACTATATGGCTTCGATCGAAAAGCTGCGGCGGCGCGAGGACGCGCTCTATTGGCCGGCGCATGGCGGACCCGTGCGCGATCCGCGACGCTATTTGCGCGCCCTCGCGCATCACCGCGCCCAGCGCGAGGCGGCGATCCTGCAACGGCTGAGCGAGGGCGACGA
>PLZT01000531.1 GCA_003152255.1 Methylocystaceae bacterium
CCACAAAAATTGCAGAAGAGCCTGATTTGTTAAGGATTGATGCTGGCGGCAATTTGACGCAAGCCCCTGCGGTGAATGATCGCAACGCCAAGTGGGGCCGTGCATAAATTAACCAGATTATGTGAAAAGTCCGGCTGACCAGATTCCGTGGTCGCTTGTGTCGCGCTAGAATTCTGTATGACGCACATTACCGGAGTGAAACCACCACAAATTTTGTTGTTCCCAGAGGCGGTGGACGATTATGCCAGCGCCGACAATCCGGTGCGATTCATCGACGGCTTTGTTGATGAACTCGACCTCGCGGCGGCGGGGATTGCGCGTGTTGCGCCGAAGGCGGCGGCCCGGCCCGGCTATGCGCCATCCGATCTCCTGAAGCCTCACATTTATGGCTATTTGAACCGGGTGTGGTCGGGCCATCAGCTGGAGATCGAGTGCAGCCACAACATCGAGATCATCTGGCTTCTTGCGGAAAAAGTCGCACAGATACAAGAGCCCACCATCGCCCATCCCCAGATCAGGAAATTCCTCGAACTGACTCGCAAGGCGGCGCAACCGCCCTTGAATTTGCCGATCAAAGACGCGGTCGACGCGTTCTTGTCCTATGCCGAAAAACGCTGCGCACCCGACTCGACGGATGATTGGCGCGTCATGCTGAGCGAAGAGCTTATCCACCACGCTAAATGTATCCGCGTCGACGCAAAGCATGGCAACGGCGACGCCTATGAACCAAGCCTGTTACATGCGGAGAAAATTATTCGGAAAATTTACAGCGCGCCGCAGATGCTTGATGCCGCCGAGCCCTATTTTGCAGAGCTAGCCGCCGCCAAGCCGGATTTTTCCGGAACGCAGTTTGTTTCTTTAATCCAATTCGCGCTAAAGCATCCCAACCGCACAGACTCTAGTAGGCAGGTAGAGAGCGTTGCCAACCTTATCAACGCATATGCCACCGAACTGCATGAACAAAACCATGCCGCCTACCGGTTGCTCGACCAATCAGTCACTACTCTGGCCGCGTTGATTCCATATGTGCACGGCACGGCGCAGGGTGTGGCGCTACAGAACCTTTACTCCCATGCTTACAACCTAATCGTCACCCGCAATCAAGTGCCGTCGGACCATGCGATTGCGGCATTGAAAAGGGCGCATTTTCATGTGCCCCAACCGCCTGAAAATGACGCAGATAAGGCCCCGCAAAAAGCTCGCCTCAATGACAATAAGCCGTCAGATCAAAACAAACTTTCTGTCCTTTACAGGAAATTTGAACTTTTAGTTGACCGGACGCCTCCCCACAACATGGACAAGCCCCTTTCTTTTTTTGAACATCTAAGATTGTTGCGCCTTGCCGTGCTGCGACAAGATGCCAGCGCGGAAACGCGCGAGGCATTCGAAGAACGCATTGAGTTTCTGGCGGAAGAAAACCCATTGTGGGGGGCGCGACAGTGCTTTGCCGCGCTCATGGAGCCCCTGCGAGCCAATCGTGAATACAAAGCATGCGTCAGTCCAAAAATCGTATATGCTCGGTGCGACATAAGGGATCAAACTAAGAGAGCTTTTGATCGCGCCGATTTAAAAGACACCGGAGCAAAGGCCAAAACCGATTTTCTCAGATTTGTAATCGCGGTCTGCAATGACCCGAAATTTAGCGAGGGCGTGCATATGGACTTCCGCGATTGGGCGATGCGATGCCGTCAGCAAACAATCCCTCACGGCTAGGTGATCGGATTGTTGCGGACGCTAAGGCTTATTTGAAGGATTGTGCGCCGGTTGCTCTTGGCGGCACGAGGCTCGGCGACGGAATGTTAAGGCAAATCGCGAGGAGACGCGATCGATGGGGTGGGGCACGACCGAAAACGTCGCACCGATTCCGGCGGCAAACTCGTCCATGGCATAACCTGCATCGGCAAAAGGCTTGCGGCCTAAATCGCGATCAAGGCGACTGGCGTGGCGTGTGATGTCGTTGTTAGCGAATGGCGCTTCCCTCGCCGAGGACGAAGAACAATTTGCGTTCCATAGTGTTGATGACGATCATCCTGGGCGGCACCGGGTCCGAGAAGCCCACCGTTTCCCAAGCCAGCCCAAGTCATGGGAATGCCATCACATCAATGAGCGGTGCGACGACTGCAAGGAAAAGTCGCAGAATTTGATCCAACCTCAGTCTAATAGATACGCGCCCGGCTGCATTACCTGACGCCAGCATGCCGCCATCCCGAAGCGGCCGCCTGCTCTTCCGAGCGAAACCAGGGCTCGCCAAAGCCTTTATCCATGTGGACGCGATCGTAATCACGATCGCCCGGCATGTGGTAGATGCGCTCGCCCTTGCGGCTGAAATCCGCAGGCCACGTTCTGTGGGAACCGGAGGCGACAGACGGCCTCCGGTGACCCGGTGGGCCCTCAGAAATGGGCCTTCCTACCGGGAACACAGCGCGGAAACGGCGACGCCATATGGTAGAAAGGCGTTTTCTGAGCGTCGCTATCACGATTGGCGAGGCTCTAGTGTTCAGCGTGGTTTTCTCGCGCCCTCACTTAGAAAGTGTGATATTGGCACATCTCTGCAAACTCTGATTGCGCTGTTTGGCAGAATTTGGTGATCTTCAGTTGTAAGTTCCGTTCCGATCAGGAATTTCTCTCAGCCAATCCAAAATCTCACTGGTCTTATCAATGACAAATCCAGCTACCTTCGTGATGAGACTAGCGACGATTTCCCAGGTACCACTTTCAACAGCATTACCTAACTCAACAGCAAAACTCTCATCTTCGTCCAAGCGCTGCTCAAGGATCCTCATGACTTCATGTTTTTTATCCATTTTCTCCGCCTCATTCAACTGTTTCGACATCAAAGATGAACTCATTGTTTTCTTGATCGAAAAATACTGGCAAGCCAAGCGCTTTGACCTTGGACCAAGGAAATGTTCCGCTTACAACAGAGACAGATTGACCGAGCCGCAACATCGACTTTCCCTTAGCTTTTTGAGCAATCTTTGACTTGACCGCATTGAGGTTGAACGCATACTTTGCTGAACAGCATACGGCCCTAGATTGTTGACGAAGCCGAGACAGCTCATCCGATGCTTTTGGATATGTATTTACCATATGCGTGTATATCGCGTCGTCTAACGTTCCCTTATGGTAGATGAAACTTTTAGAAGAATCAAGCCAAAAATCTTTTTGGCGGTAAGGCAAGTACTTTATCTTCGATGTTACGAACGTTCTATGCTCTACATCTGCTTGATGAGCGCCAAGTAAACCATCATAGAAGTATGAAGCTTTCTTGTTCAGCATTTCTTCTGTTTCTTTACTTGCAGCAATGGTCGCCTTATCGGTGCTCTTCGCAAAAATCCAAGGCGTTGGCGATATGACATCCGACTTCGTTACGACTACAGACAAGCGATTTAAGAACTCTCCTTTTTTTTCAGGTCCAAGTCTCTCCACAATGGCGTTCAGCGCGGATGAGTCGCAAGTAATTGTGCGCGTATCTGCCTGAAACGCCCACAAAATGACATCGCAGTGTGCGGCGTAATCGGCATACAAATCGAGATACTGCTTGTCTGCTTCCGCAGACTCGCCTATGCCGGGTAGATCCCAAAAAGTGATCGGGTTTCCGCTTGAATCGTGACTTTGGTGCGCCTGCGGTGCCTTTGTGCAAGGCTTCACATCATCCACGTCGAAATGTGTCCCGAAGATGGCATTTGTCAATGAAGATTTGCCGCATCCGGTTTGACCAAATATCGCAGCCGACAGCGGTTTCCTTTGCTCTGCAGTGATTAGCTTTTTTACTGAGTCCAGACTCAATCCAGTATTTTGCTCAATCTTTCTTAAGAAATTGGAGAGGCCCTTCATCATGTGATCACCCCTTGGGTTTGGAATATACGGGACAGCCTTTGATAACCTTGGCCTCGCTTAGCGGCTCCCTTGAGGCTGACGGTGCGGCTTCTGACGTAGAGTAAAAGCCGGCATGTTTAACGAAGGGTTAAGGTCAACGAAGAATAATGGCGGACCCCGTATGACGGCTCCAAAGTCAATTTCCAAATTCCGATGTTGGGCAAGCTCCTGAATTCGTGCGGCGGGGAACCCCCTGCCAACCTCGTATCCGGTGGGATACTTATATCCCGGACCATGATCCCAGCATCCGAGAGAAGGAGTTTACGCGGCGGGGCCAATCTACGTAACGGCGCCCTTGCAGGTCCAGAGGTTCGCACGGCGACCGCCGACCCTCGACCGGAATGGAAGCGAGAATGAAGTTGGAAGGACGGGTATCAGGCCGTCTTCATTTTCGCTCCTTCCGGAATGACGCCCTCCTTGGCGAAGCGCCAGAGCGCGACGAGAAGCTTGTGGGCAAGCGCCACGATCATGATCTTTTTGATCCGGCCCCCGCGACGTCTCCCACGCGTTGGCGGAACCAAACGGAGAGAGCGCTGTCTGGTTGTCAGCGCAGCCACAACCAGGCCAGTTCTAGCAACCCGGCGCTTGCGCGCGAGTTCCCGGCCTTGCTGATCCCCTGTTCGCGTTCGCTGCCACCGGCCGCGAGTGGAAAGACCTATCGCGCAAGCCGAATGAGCGCCTGGCCGTCTCGGGTGGCTAACTCCTTGGAATCGAGAGTGCCTTCTCCGTCGTGGTCAGCGCGCTTGAAGGCGGCCTCGACAGCTGCGAGATACTCGTCGTTCGTCAGAGTTCCGTCATTGTCGGGATCGGCGGCTGACCAGTCTTTCTTCGAGATGCGCCCTTGTAATTCCTTGCGGTCGAGGGTGCCATCCTTGTCGCGGTCAAGGCGGTCAAAGACTTTGTTCGCTGCGACCTTGATCTCAGCAAGGTCGAGCGTGCCGTCGTTGTCTGAATCAAGCGCCTTGAGCGCGGACGCCCCTATTGCGGGCGAGCCTGCCAGCGCGAGAAGGAGCGCAGCGGCGGCGATGCTTCTGATCTTCATGGTTTGTCTCCAACCTGGGGCTCGCTCTTCGAGCTGCGAGCCGTTTTGGCTTACATTCTCGGATAAGATGTCGCGCCGGACCGATTTTGCCATCGCCAGTTTTCCTTCACAAGTTGATCTGTCGGGAATCAAACTTTGACTAAGGCGAGACCGCCAAATAAGTGAATCAACTTGGCAGGAAGCGGGGTCGCCCAGTGCCGGATTTCCGGACTACAAGGCTGGCAACGCGCCCCGGAGAGTTGAAGCACTTATTTGGCTGAATCTCCTAAGGTGCAAGTCGCCCGCGTTCTCCGCGATGATTGTGGTGCCTCTCGACGAATAAAATATCCACCCGCGGGTTCGCCGAAGATTCGCACCCGTCGCTACCTGTGCCCGCCTTCAATCGAGCGCAGGTCCGTCGTCGAGGGCGCCTTTGGTTCAAGCTTCACGTCACCAATCGCATGAGGCGAATATGGTACCGTCGACATCGCATATCTGAACCACGCGCCTCAAGCGGCGTGATCATCGCCTCGCAAAATCGCGGGGATCGGGATGCGGCGCTCGTCCAAGGTTGCGACATTCTTTGGCGCAGTGGGCTTGGCCATGACGTGGACGGCGGCCGCCAGCGCCGAGATGCCGATCTCCTTATACAGGTGGACCTGTAGATCATGCGGGTGTCCGGAAGATCGGGGGTCGGCGTATTCGGTGGCGATGAAATCTGACATGGCGGCACTCTCTTACTACAAGGGGAGATCATGAAGATTTTCGGCGGATTTGACGCCAGTTAGTCGCCGTCGAGTTAACGGGCCGTTAATGGTTCGAGGCCGGCGAGGTCAATGGTTTGATCGCTGGTTTTTTTGGCGCCGCCCGATTTGCGAGTAATCTAACAATCGTCTTCGACCTCTGTCTTCGACCTCTGGAAGACACCCTTCGACCTAACCATGTGTTGTCCAACGGACCGCATTTGTTGAATCGACCGGCGCAAAACTGCCACTCGATTTTTTGGTCTGGGTAGAGGAGGACATCATGGCGAAAGGTCAACAACGCAGTAATCGGGAACCCAAAAAGCCTAAGAAGGAAAGGCCCAAGGGCGCTGCGGCAACACCGGGCTCGGTTTGGCTCACCCTCGAAAAGACCCGCTCACCGACCAGTCACGGCAAAAAGTCATAGCGCGGCCCATATCAGCTTGATGGGCCGCGAACATTGGCGTTGAGGTGTTGAGGGGGTTGTCCTCCGGGCAGCGTCCTTAGGCGACGAACGGGCCAACGCTCAGGCGAACTGGGGTGGTGGCCGCGAAGGTGGAACGGCGCATCAATTCCGCGATCTCGTTGGTCTGCCGCAGTAGCGTCGAATAGCGCTCGTTGGCGAAACGAGAGTGGAGTTCAATGGCGTCGGTCAGGGACTTCGCTTGTCCAAGAGCGGTGGTAAGATCGAGGACCGCCGCAGCGTTCGCGCTGAAGAGATCGAACACATTCAGCGGCCAAGCACTGAGATCAAACTCAGCGTCGGACTTATTCGCTTCCGGTGATGTCCCGGAGGGCAACGCGTCCAATGTGGTGGCGATGCTGACAGCAACCGCTTTGACCTCGACGGGTTCGGCGGCAACCTGCTCGGCAGCCACAGGCGCGATAGCGACTGGCTCGGCGGTAAGCTGCTCGGTGGTTACGGGCGCGGGGACGACCGGCTCTGCGACCGCCTCCTCGTAATCCTCGGCAATTTCTGCTTGGATTGAGATGGGCGCCTGATAGGCGGCGGGCCGCAGTCTTCCACGGAATGTTTGATTCGTAGTCATCGCTTTGGGTTCCTTTTTTGGGAGGTTTCGCCAAATCAAAAATCAGTGAGCGCGCTATGATCACCGAACAGCTTCCGTTTCAGCGAAACTATCTCGATCTATCTATTTGTTTCAACGAGCGCTCTGTCCGCAAACCGCAACGCCGCGAAGATCGCGTGTTGTCAGAATTTGTTGGTCGTCGCCTTTTGATAAGGCGGCGACCAGTCCTTCGTCTGCTGTTGGATTGTCTCCAACCTCGTCCTCGCGAGCTGGGCCCGCGGCCTATTTTTTCGTCGGCGTGAAAGCGTCCTTGGCTAAATCGGAATAAAGACTGCTGATCTTGGTGGCTTCGGCGACGAAATCCTCATAGGCGGATTTGGCGAAGTCCGACTGGAGCTGGATCGCGTCGTCGATCTTCTTCACGCCGACCAACTTCTCGAAGTGCGCACGGCTTTTCTCGAAGGAATTCTTCGAATAGTCCGTGATTTCGGCCGCGATGGCGTGTAGGCCCTTTGTAGTCGAGGCCGTCGCCGTGGTAACCGCCTCAAACGGGTTCGCGCCGAGCGCAGGTATCTGTTGGAAGTCGGTGAACATAAAGCATCCTCTCAGGTCTGGGCGCGTGGGTGATTCCCGGCCGCTGCAGCCACTAACTATTTAATGTGCGCTGCAACAAAATGTCAAAAACATATTGCGCTG
>PLZT01000140.1 GCA_003152255.1 Methylocystaceae bacterium
TTTGAATGACTCGCGGCACTAGTGTTTGGAACACAGCTCCGAGATTATTCCTCGTCGCCGCCCATTCGAGCGGAGCGCATTCGCGCGTATATTCTTCGAGCGCGGCGCGATAGGCCACCACCGCTTCCTCAAGCCGCGCCGTCCCGCTCTCCCGCTCTCCGAGCCTCCAGAGCGCATTGCCGAGATTGTTCTGCGTCGCGGCCCAGTCGAGCGGAACGCGCTCGCGCGCATATTCCTCCAGCGTGGCGCGATAGGCCGCGACAGCAATGAGAATCGCGGAATTCTCACCTTTCTTAACCCCGCGTTCGAAGTATCCAGCGGCGGTTGCGAACAAATATGCGCCGATCTTCTCCCATCCTGATAGCCCTGTAAGCTCCGCAATCTGACGCAGCTTTTCTGTCGCGGCGCCCGCGTCGAGAACAAGTTCGTCGAAACGGATTGCTTCTGCCAAAAGCCTTACGCGTCGGCGCCTGCGCTCGTCTTGCCGCTCCAGTTCTACCGCTCCTTCGCGGACAAGTTCTTCCATGAGCGCCGACGACGGGTTCTTGTCCGGCCTTGAACCGGCGTTCCGCCTCCTCCCGCGCTAATTCGAAGGCTTGGTCTTCATTGATATGGCGTCCAAGCTCCCGTTGAGCGGTCTCGATCCAATCATCCAGCCAGGGCAACAACTTGTCTTGAGCGATCCCTTCGCCGCCCAGACGCGCGACGATTTTTCGAACGGCGAATTCGGAAATTCCTTCTTGCTCGGCGCGCTGAAATACCCCGCCTTGACGCGCGATCTCAAGCAATTCCGAAATGTTGGCGCGTGTTTCCGGCTCAAAGCCGAAGAATAGATTCTCTACGTTAGAGTTAATCAGTTGTGCCCCAATCGGCGCAGCGGCTTGGGTGATCCCCGCTGTTGTCCCTATTTTCCCGAGCGGTCGCCGACCGAAATGTCACCTGTTTTGAAAATTTCGACGTTTACTTCCGCAATGCGCGCGCCGACTCCGTTGCTAACGGTGATATTGCCAAGCTCCACTTCGAGAGCCGTCAAGCGGCCAACATCGAGGCCAATGGCTGGGGCGTTTTCCTTCAGTTTGATGACCAACGCTTCAGCCAAAGCACGAAGCGCACTTCTATCGTCCTCGGACTGGGCGTCGATAATTTCGGCGACGACAATTTGTCTGCCATTGGAGCTAGGATTTGCCTCAAGCGCCGCTACTTCGCTCGGCGCCCAATGCGAAACCTTTTCCTTTAGAGCTTTGTATCCATCCTTTACGGCTTCCCCAACCGCGCCCTTCAGAGCGGTCTCAGCGGTCATGCTGAGCGCCCCCGCAACGAATGAACCAACGGTGATCGGATCAATCATGGTCTATTATTCCTCAAAAACCTCGCCATAGGTCACAATAGTGGTTGATATCATAATACCTCAAGCGGGCCCAGGCGCGGAAATTGACGCAATCTTATGCGTTTCTCACGCCAGACTGACTCAGCGAAAATGTGAGATTCAAACAAATCGAGGCTAAAGAGTCTGCATGGAGGAACTCCGTGCCAGGTTACTTCATGCCGCACGTCCGGCCTTCAGGCGATCAAGGAAGGCTTGCATCGCCACGATTTCCGCGTCCGACGCTTGAGGGACTCTTGGCCCCGCTAAACGCCGCATAATTTCCGCCTGCCGATGCGCTGGCAAGGTTCCGTAGCTCTCGCGCGTCGTCCAGATGCTTTCGTGCCCAAAATTTTGCGAATAGGCCTTTTCCTCTTCCCGCGTGAGATTGAGCGAATCCGCATAGAGCGCGAGCGTCTTGCGAAAGGAATGCGGGTTTGCATAGGGCAGACCCGCCGCCGCAAAGGCCGCGCGGAATATCTCCCGTATCGGCGCCGCGCCGCTCCAAGCCGTCCGAGACAGGCCTTGCACGACAAAACCCCGGTCCGCGCCGCGCCCAACTTGCGTCGATGGGAACAACGGATCATCCGGACCGAAACCAAGCTCCCCCTTCAGCATGGCGATATAATTCGAGACGATTGCCACCGGCTCGGGGCCGACCGGGAAAAACGTGGAAACGAAGGTTTTTCGCGCCTTCGTCCGCACTTCGCGTGCGTCCTGAAAGACGGTTTGCGCCTTCATGTCCACGTGCTTCAATCGAAACGACGCCAGAGCGCCATCGCGCGCCCCGGTTAGGATCGCGAAAGCGATAAGCGCCCGGTTGCGGCGCTCGATTGCCGTCTCGGCGGGCATAAGCGCCAGGACATGTTTGATTTCCTCAAGCGTCGCGACGTGCTTTTCCCGCCGCGCCGCCGCGACGCGCATATCCTGTTCGGACGGCGTGAAATAGTTGGCGTCGTTGGCGTTCAGCGCCGCCCGAAAGCCGGGCTCGCGAGAAAGCCAAAGGAAAAAGTTGCGCAGGTGTTTGAGCGTCGACGCGATGGTCGCCACGCTCAAGGGCTTGCCGCTGGCGCCGGTTTCTTCGCCGAGCCGGGCGCGAAAGGAGCGCGCCTGTTCGACGTTGAATTTGCGAAACGGCTTTCGGTTGGTGGAAATTTCAAAGCGCTCGATGGCGCGCAAGGCGGCGTCGATTGTCGCGTCTTGTTTGCCGTTAGCCGCCTCCAAAAAGAAGGAATAATCGCGCTTCACGCGCTCGTTTTCGGAGCAGTATTTTGACATGGGTTTTCACCCCCCTTCAGAGTGCGGATTAGAGTTGGGTTCGGGCGTCCCGTTTAGGCGCGAGTCCGCGCACCTTATTGTAACCTTCAAATCGCCCGCCGACGCTTGGAGCTTGTCGAGCGACGCGCGCTTGTTCATCGTCGCCGCGCAATCCGGGCAAAGCCCCCTGAGGGTTCCGAGCTTTGGCCCGTCCGGCCAAAATTCGACTTCGCCAAAGGCGGGCGTTTTTGCCTCCTTGCAGCGAAAGCAAAACATGCGGCCCGGCCCGCAAGGCCGCTTACGGTCGTCTTCACGACGTTTGAAGAAAGCGATGATATCGACGCCTCGGAAAATGGACGGATAGACGCCAACGACGGCTTCGAGGCCGTTCTTGTGCCAGTGGCGCACCGTTCCGGGCGTCGCGCCGGTCGCCTTGGCGGCTTCGCGAACGTTGTAGCTGCGCAGCCGCTTGACGTGGCGCGCGCTATGACGGCGATTGGCCACCGTCTAGCGCCCGAGCCGTTCGATAAGGGCGCGAATATCTTCGACGCGCCAGGCGGTCGCCCGCGCTCCGATTCTGATCGGCTTGGGATAACGCCCGTCGCGCACGCCTTGCCACCAAGTGGATTTGCCGACCGGAATAATGGCCGGGATTGGCGGCTCTTGGTTCGGATCGCCGATGATTTGGGGAAGGCGCAGGTAGCCGACTTCGGGCAGTTTGTGCATGTGGGATCGCTCCGGTCCAAGTTGAGGTGAAGCGATCCTCGGGCGTCCGACCGGCGACCAATAGCTGGACGGGTTGCGAAAACCCGTCGGGGAAATCCGGCTCAAACGAGGGGAAGGTTTTGCAGAAACGAGGGGTGGGTTGTTAATTCGCCAGACCAGAAATCTATTTTATACAATTACTTAATGGGTGGGTGAATTACCCTCCGGGCGTCTTTGGAGCGCCGCCCGTTGGTTGCCAGTTTGCGACTTTGGCCGCTTCTTCAATTCCGGTTTCGTTTGGTTTTCCGTCTTCGTCAGTTAAACCGAACTCGCTCGCATGTTCGCGAAGCCACTTCAAAAGCGCCTGCTTTGGAGACTTTGCCGAAATTACCGATTCGCCGTCGGTCGCAAGCCAAGCATAAACCGCAGCTGCGAGCTTTGGCGCATAACGAGGATGACGCGTATCGAGGTAGTCTTGCGCGAGCATCGGTTCAGGAAAAAAGAAGCCGGTTCTCAATCCTCGCCGACTAAGCCATTCGCGAAGCGATTCAACTTCCACCGTGGATTTTTCAAAATCAAAGGAATTTAAAGCGAATCCGAAAAATTTTCCATTTTGATCAAAGTCACTGACAGGCACAAAACTCCCTTTAATCGCGCCGCGTTTCAGGGCGTTCGAAATCGCGGTTTTTGCGGCTTCATAACCAATAGGTTTTTTGCCAGCGTCTCTATATCCATACGCTTGAGTGTCGCTTGATGGATCGCCCCCGGCCAGCAACACCGCAGCCTGATGGACGCTCAGTTCATCGCAAATACGCCAATAATCCAAGCTTTCCATTTATCGCCCCCCGAATTTGACGGCAAATGTTACACGCCGCGCTTTGATTCGAGGCATTGTTTCGCAGTCCGCAGAGCGAGGGCAAGGGCTGTTGCGGAATACGCGGCGACTAAACCCAATGACGAAGGGCGCGACGGCGGCTTGAGCGGCGTTCATGCGAAGCCATCATCAAGCGTGAGTGGCACCGCAGTTCGCGCTATATTCCAGCGTGCGAGATTCTGACACCGCTTCAGGCGCCAAAGGGAACGCGCACGCCCCTAGCGAAAAAAATTGTTGGTATATTTGTTGGTATAAATTTTTCGCGTGAGAACTTATTCGTAACTGCCCAGGTTTGGTGAT
>PLZT01000206.1 GCA_003152255.1 Methylocystaceae bacterium
GGTGAATAAGACGGGCTAGAGGTTTGCTTACGCCCCAGCCTGATCGGCCAGTCTTCCCAAACTCTCGTCGCGACCAAGAATCTCCATCACCTCGAAAATTCCGGGCGAGGTCGCGCGACCGGTCAGCGCGGCGCGAAGCGGTTGCGCGAGGTCGCCGAGCTTTACGCCAAGCGCCTCCGCCGTTTCGCGCACCGCGCCCTCCGTGGCCGCCGCGGTCCAGTCGGAGAGCGCCGCGAGGCGCGGCGTCAGCACGCCGAGTCGCATTCGTCCGCCCTGCGCCAGCAGCGATTCCGCCTTCGCTTCCAGCGGCAAGGGCCGCGACGCGAACAGGAATTGCGCGCCGTCGAGCAATTCGTTCAGCGTTTTCGCGCGCGCTTTCAACCCGGACATCGCCGCGAGCAATTGAGCCTTCTTTTTTTCGTCGAGCTTTTCCGCGATCTCCGGCCCGCCCTTGAGATAGGGCAGGGTGGCGACGAGCGCGTCGAGCAATTCGGCGTCGTCCATCGCCCGCATGAAATGGCCGTTCATATTTTCGAGCTTCACGAAGTCGAAGCGCGCCGGCGAGCGATGCACCTGCGCGAGATCGAAGGCCTCGATCAATTCGTCGCCCGTGAAAAACTCCTTGTCGCCCTGGCTCCAGCCGAGGCGCGCGAGATAATTGCGCAGCGCCGCCGGCAGATAACCCATCGCGCGATAGGCGTCGACGCCGAGCGCGCCGTGGCGCTTGGAGAGCTTGGCGCCGTCGGGTCCGTGGATCAGCGGAATATGGGCGAAGGCCGGCGTCTCCCAGCCGAGCGCCTCATAGATGTGCTTTTGCCGCGCGGCGTTGGTGAGATGATCGTCGCCGCGGATGATTTGCGTGACGCCCATGTCGTGATCGTCGACGACGACGGCGAGCATGTAGGTCGGCGCCCGGTCCGAGCGCAGCAGCACGAAATCGTCGATGTCCTTATTGGGAAACACGACGCGCCCCTGCACGGCGTCGTCGATGACGGTCTCGCCCTCGCGCGGCGCCTTGAGCCGGATCACTGGCGAAACGCCCGGCGGCGCGTCGTCCGGAGAGCGGTCGCGCCAGCGCCCGTCATAGCGCGGCGGGCGCCCTTCGGCCTTGGCCGTCTCGCGCATCTCCTCGAGTTCTTTCGCCGAGGCGTAGCAGCGATAGGCGGCCCCCCTGGCGAGCAATTCCTCCGCGACCTCGCGATGGCGCGCGGCGCGCGAGAATTGGTAGACGACCTCGTCGTCCCAATCGAGCCCGAGCCATTTGAGCCCGTCAAGGATTGCGCTAATCGCCGACTCTGTCGAGCGTTCGCGGTCGGTGTCCTCGATGCGCAGCCTGATTTTGCCGCCGCGCTTGCGCGTATAGAGCCAGTTGAATAGCGCGGTGCGCGCGCCGCCGATATGGAGAAAGCCCGTGGGCGAAGGGGCGAAACGTGTGACGACCTGTTGCGACATTATTGAGCCAACCGAGAAGGGAGCGCGAAATCCGCCGGGCGAGAGACGAGTCGCGCCGGACCGCGGGGTGTAGCATNNTCTATCGTCGCCTCCGCTTGATCCGCCGGCGCTTCGAACACCAGTTCGTCGTGCACCTGCAACAGCATTTGCGCGTCAAGGCCCGCCTTGGCGAGCGCCGCGTCCATGCGCGTCATCGCGCGGCGGATGATGTCGGCGGCNNCGCGCCGGACCGCGGGGTGTAGCATAGGCCGCGCGGGATTTCATCCCGTGCGTCGTCGCGGCGTCCCCGAAGGTCAGCCGCGGGCTTTTTCCGTGCCTCGAGTCCTCGAATGGGCGGCAATTTGGGTTCGCCCGCTTAATGCGCCTCGTCCCAGTTTTTCGCGGCGCGCGCGTCGACCTGTAGAGGCACGGACAGCGCGACCGCTGGCAGCGGCGCCTCCGACATGACGCGCTTCGCCACCTCTATCGTCGCCTCCGCTTGATCCGNNGCGTTGATCGCCGCGCGTTCGAAAAAAGCGCGCTCCGAGGCGTTGGACGAGGCGATCTTCGGGAAGTGGCATTTGCGCCCGAAAATCGTCGTCACCACGCCATGTTCGCGAACGGTCGCGCGCGTCTTGTCCATGTAGTCGCGAATGCCCGGGAAGCGCTCGAAATAGCGCTTGATGTAGGCGCCCGCCTCCTCGCGCGAAATGCCGAGCTGGTTGGCGAGGCCGAAGGCCGAGATGCCGTAGATGATGCCGAAATTAATCGCCTTGGCGCGGCGCCGCACCTCGGAGGGCATGCCCTCCACGGGAACGCCAAACATTTCGCTGGCGGTCATCGCGTGAATGTCGAGCCCCGAGGCGAATGCCTTTTTGAGCTGCGGAATATCCGCGACATGCGCGAGCAGCCGCAGCTCGATCTGCGAATAATCCGCCGAGATCAACACGCGTCCAGCTTCCGCGACGAAGGCCGCGCGGATCTTGCGCCCCATTTCGTTGCGCACCGGAATATTTTGCAAATTCGGCTCCGATGACGAGAGCCGTCCGGTCGTCGTCGCGGCTAGCGCATAAGATGTGTGGACGCGGTGCGTTCGCGGATTGACGAAGCCGGGCAGGGCGTCGCTGTAGGTCGATTTCAACTTGGAGAGCTGGCGCCATTCGAGAATGAGCGCCGCGAAACCATTGCCGCCTTCCGCTAGTTCGTCGAGCACGCTGGCCGAGGTCGACCAAGCGCCGGTCGCGGTTTTCTTGGCGCCGGGAAGTCCCATCTTGCCGAACAGAATATCGCCGAGCTGCTTGGGCGATCCCAGATTGAAGCGCTCGCCGGCGGCCGCGTGAATCTCCCCTTCCAGTCGCGCCATCGCCTGCGCGAATTCCCCGGAGAGACGCGAGAGAATCGTCCGATCGATGGCGACCCCGCGCCGCTCCATCGCGGCGAGCGTCGCGACCATGGGACGCTCCAGCGTCTCGTAAACATTCGTCATGCGCTCGGCGACGAGGCGCGGCTTCAACACGCGCCACAGGCGTAAACAAACGTCCGCGTCCTCGGCGGCGTATTCGGTCGCCTTGTCCAGCGCGACGCGCGCGAAACCGATGAAATTGCGGCCCGTTCCGGCGACCTCGCCAAAGGTGATGTTCTTGTGCCCGAGATGTTTTAACGCGAGTTCGTCGAGGCCGTGGTTGTTGCGGCCGGTGTCGAGCGCGTAAGAGATCAGCATCGTGTCTTCGAGCGGCGCGACATTGACGCCGTGACGCGACAGCACTTGAAGATCATATTTCATATTATGCGCGATCTTCAGCGTCGCCGCGTCTTCGAGCAGCGGTTTTAGGCGTTCTATCGCCGCCGCCAGCGGAATTTGGCCCGGCGCGAGACCGGCGCCGCCAAAGAGATCTTGCGCGCCCGGCGCCAGATGGCCGAGCGGAATGTAGCAGGCGCGAGCCGGCTCCAGCGCCAGCGACACGCCGACGAGGTCGCAGCTCATCGCATCGAGCGAACTCGTCTCCGTGTCCAACGCCACGTCGCCGGCCGCGAAGGCGTCGGCGATCCACTGGTCGAGCCGCTCGAGCGACTGGATCGTCTCATATTTGCTTCGGTCGACGGGCGTCGCGAGCGCTTGCTTGGCGCGCACGTCGGCGAGCATTCCAGGCGTTTGCGCCGTCGCGTTTTGAGTCTGGGGCGAGGAGGGGGAGGGCGCGTCGGCGGCGCGCTCGGTCGTTTCGCCGTTACGCCCGCGCCATCCGCCCGGCCCGACAAATTCGGGGTCGGCCTGGATTTGGCCGAGGTCGACATCGTAAAGCTCCGCGACCCGCCTAGTGATGGTCGTGAACTCCATCGCCTGCAAAAAAGCGATCAGCTTCCTGGCGTCGGGCTCATGCAGCGCAAGATTTTCAAGCGGCGTCTCAACGGCTACGTCGCGCACCAGTTCGACCAGCTTTTTCGACATGAGAATCAATTCGACGCTTTGCGGATCCGTCAGCGCCTCGCGGCGTTTCGGCTGCTTGATCTCTCCGGCTCGCGCCAGCAGCGTGTCGAGATCGCCATATTCGTTGATGAGTTGCGCTGCGGTCTTGACGCCGACGCCCTTGGCGCCCGGCACATTGTCGGTGCTGTCCCCGGCCAGCGCCTGCACGTCGACGACTTTCGATGGCGGCACGCCGAAATAGTCGACGACCTCCTTCTCGCCGATAAACCTCTCGGCGCGGGCGCCGAATTTGCCCTGCTCGCCCGAGGCGGGGTCGTACATCGCGACGCCTTCGCCGATCAGCTGCATCAGATCCTTGTCGGCGGAGATGATCAGCACGTCGGCGCCCTTTTCCCGCGCCTGCCGGGCGTAAGTGGCGATCAGATCGTCGGCTTCATAGCGGTCCTGCTCGATCGGCGTCAGGCCAAAGGCGCGCACGGCCGCGCGCATCAGCGGAAATTGCGACACGAGGTCTTCCGGCGGGTCGGGGCGGTGCGCTTTGTAGTCGGGGTAAAGCTCCTTGCGGAAAGAGTTTTCCGACTTGTCGAAAATGATGGCGAGATGCGTCGGCGTCATGCCCCCCGCGCCTTCCCGCACGAATTGCAGGAGCTTGGCGCAAAACAGCCGCACCGCCCCGGTGGGGAGCCGGTCGGAGCGGTAATTATATTTCGCGTCCTGCCTAATCGATTGAAAATAGGCGCGAAACACGAAGGACGAGCCATCGACGAGAAAGACGTGGCTTCCGGGGCCAAGTGTGTTTTGGGCAGAGGTCATGCTTTGCCTTTTAGCAGGATGGCGTCGGTTCCGCGAACGGCGCGGGCGGGGCCATTCGAAACTTCGGGACGCGGCTCGCGATTTTGAGACAAACGAGAATCGGGCGCGAGCCAAACACGTCAACGTGTCACGATAAAATGATACCGAGTTTGCGCGCGCATGTCCTCGGCAGCGCGAGCGCCACGCAGCAAGTCATTGAAAACGAATGGGCTATTTTTGATTTTCGCATAATTTTAAAATGCGCTATTCGCCGCATTGCCAACGATTTCAAATCGCGTTACCCTGACGGTGATGCGGCAAGCATTTTGGTGCAGAAAACAACAACAGGGGGAAATAACATGGCCACCAGCGTTCACAGCTCCGCCGAAATTGGCCGGACTCTTCTTTGGATCGCCGGGATCGTCGCTTTCGTCATCGTCGCCTTGACCTGGGTGCCGGATTGGATTTCGCCGGAAGGCAGCAACGGCACGGGCAACCGCGGCGGCATGGAAGGTGCCGGCGTCGGCTCGACCGCCCGCATGATCAAGTAAGCTAGTCAATAGAGTTCACGTCCGGGGCTCCGGCCCCGGCGTGACATTTTTTGCGCATCAGCGCCTCATTAATGCGCTTTTCCAGTCGAAAACAAAAGTTTTTAGCGCCTAACCCCAAATCGACGGCGTTAGGGCTCCTCTAAGCTCCGGCGAATTTCTCCATGGATTCGGCGTTTATGGCGAGCCCCAGAACTCCGGCCAAGCCGGGGATAGCCTCCCGCCCAGTCGCACGGGCGCGATTTTTGTCGCCAGACCTTCGGCTCCAATCTCGACCGCGACCCCGCACAGCGTCGCCTCGCCTTGCGCGGGCTCGAAGCGGGCGCCGGGCGTCTTGCGGGTGAAGCGGCGCAGGGGCTCCTCCTTGTCCATGCCGATGACCGAATCATAATCGCCGGTCATTCCGGCGTCCGAAATATAGCCCGTGCCATGCGTCAGGATTTGACTGTCGGCGGTCGGCACATGCGTATGCGTGCCGACGACGAGCGAGGCGCGGCCGTCGACGAAATGCGCCATGGCCATTTTTTCGCTGGTGGTCTCGGCGTGCATGTCGATCATGATCGCGTCGCTGGCGACGCCGAGAGGACAGGCGCCAAGCTCCCGTTCGATCGCCGCGAAGGGGTCGTCGAGCGCGTCCATGAACACCCGGCCCTGCACATTGATCACGAGAATCTGTTGGCCTCGCGCCGCCGCATAGAGATTCGCTCCGCGTCCCGGCGCGCCCGGCGGGTAGTTCACGGGCCGCAGCAGACGGGGTTGCCGCTCGATGAAAACCAGCGCCTCGCGTTGGTCGAAGGCGTGATTGCCGAGCGTCACGCAATCCGCGCCGGCCTGCAGAAATTCGTCGCAGATGGTCTCGGTGATGCCAAAGCCGCCGGCGGCGTTCTCGCCATTGACGACGACGAAATCCAGCTTCCAGAGCTGGCGCAGCCGGGGCAGCCGCGCCAGCAGGGCGGCTCGGCCGGCGCGGCCGATCACATCGCCGATGAACAGCAAACGGAGCGGGGCGGGTGTCGAATCGTTCATGGGATCTTTCGTGGCGGAGGTCGCCCAATGCCCTTAACGCGCCACGGACGCGCGGGCAATTCGCAAGGCCGGTCAGAATTGGCGCTCTCAAAGGGATTGCTCAACCTATCGGCATTCCTTAGGGGATACGGATGCTATAGTGGAAGGTCCAATGTGAGCGCCTCCTTAGATGCCTAACACCGCCGATCTATCCGGCCCCGCCGTTCGCCAATCGCGCACCGAGACGATTGGCCGCCCCTATGTGCTGTTCGAGGACGGTCGCGACCACGGCCGCGCGCTGCTGTTTGACGCGCCCAAGGAGATCATCGTCGCGCGCGACGCTGGCGAGGTCGCGCGGGCCTTCGCCCGCATGGAGGCGGCGTCGCGCGCCGGACTGCATCTCGCGGGCTATGCGAGCTACGAACTGGGCTACGCGCTGGAGCCAAAATTAGCCGCGCACCCGTCGCCCGAGTCGCGCACCCCGCTGCTGTTGTTCGGCGCCTTCGCCGCGCCCCGCGCCGTCAACCAGGACTTCGGCGCGGATTTCCCGGAGTCGCGGATTTCGCTTCAGCCGGCCTGGACCTCCGAGGAATATGCCCAGAGATTCCAAAAGTGCCGCGACTATATTTTCGCCGGCGACGTGTATCAGATCAACCTGACCTTTCCTCTTTACGGGCGCTTCGAGGGGGAGCCTCTCGCGCTTTACCGCGCGCTGCGCAAGCGCCAGCCTGTCGCCTATGGCGGGGTCGTGGCCTTGGGCGGCGAGACGATCGTGTCGCTGTCGCCGGAAGTGTTTTTCGACGCGCGCGACAGGCAAATTCGCGCCCGTCCGATGAAGGGCACCGCGCGGCGCGGCTTCATGCCCCCCGAGGACATGGCGCGGGCGAAATATCTGGTCGAGGACGAAAAGTCCCGCGCCGAGAATCTGATGATCGTCGATCTCCTGCGCAACGATCTGTCGCGGCTGGCCGAGGTCGGCTCGGTCAAGGTCACCGACCTCTTCACCGTGCAGACCTATCCGACGCTGCACCAAATGACCTCGGGGATCGAGGCGAAGCTGCGCGAAAACGTGACGCTCGCCGAACTGTTTTCGGGGCTATTCCCCTGCGGCTCGGTGACCGGCGCGCCGAAAATCCGCGCGATGGAGATTATCCGCGATCTCGAATGCGTGGCGCGCGGCGTCTATTGCGGTTCGCTCGGGGTGATTTCGCCAGACGGAGACATGCGTTTCAACGTCGCGATCCGCACGCTGACGATCTTCCCCGATCATGAGCTGGTCTGCAATGTCGGCTCCGCCATCGTCGCGGATTCGACGGCGCGCGAAGAGTATGAGGAATGTCTGATCAAGGCGCGATTCCTGACCGGCGCGTGAGCGATTTCGGACTGATCGAAACACTGCTCTGGACGAGGGACGAGGGGTTTTTCCTTCTCGCTGAACATCTGGAGCGCTTGCGCCGTTCCTCGGCGCAACTAGGTTTTCGCCACGACGAATCGCGGGTCGTCGAAGCGCTTACGCGAGCGGCGGAAAGTTTTCCGGGCGCCGCGACAGACCGTTTGCGTGTGAGAATCGTCTTGAGCGGGGATGGCGCGATCGAGTCGAGCGCCGCCCAGATCGAGCCCGTCGCCGAGAACGCGGTCTGGACGGTCGCGATCGCCGAGCGGCGCTTTGAGTCCAGCGACCCTCTGCTGCGGCACAAGACCACGCGCCGCGAGCTTTACGAGACCGAACTCGCGCGCGCGAACGCCGACGAAGTCCTCTTCCTCAACGAACGCGATGAGGTCTGCGAGGGCGCGCGCGCGAATGTATTTTTGGCGCGGGAAGGGGTCTTGCTGACGCCGCCGCTGTCCAGCGGCCTGCTGCCGGGAACCCTGCGCGCGCATCTCTTGCGCGAGGGCCGGGCTCGGGAGGCGGTGCTGCGGCTTGCCGATTTCGAAGGCGCGGAATTTTACATGGGCAATTCGGTGCGCGGGCTGGTGCGGGGGGCGTTGCGCGGGCGATCATGTGAGCGCCGAACCGCGTGACGCAGCGCGATGGACCGACGTGCCCTAGGCCGAAGTAACCGGCCAAAACCAAGGAACATGTCGGGCAGTACAACCGACGCGCCGCGTGTCGCCGTAATTCCCAGCGAGGAGAAGAACGAAGCAATACGCTTGCTTTATTTTTGTGAAGTTAAGCGTTCCAATCTTTTCTCGTCGGCGCTCTCCAATTTTGCGAGCCCATCGCATTCTTTTGGATCACCGTTATTTTCCTTGAGGCATATCTGGTAGGCGCTGACGGATTGAAGCAGCGTTTCGCGCGCATAGTCCACGTCTTCCGGGCGACCGCCGCTTGAAGCGCAGCCAGCCAAAAGAGCCAGTGCTATGAATGGCAAGAGGTGACGCATGAGAGACTCAACGGGCGAGACCAGCCGAGTTGACGATTATAAGAGAATAGCTTGAAGAAATAATTACCAATCGGCGCATGGGTTAGGGGTGACGCCACGCCAGTTGCCTCCTCGACCGGCTTCGGCTTTCCGCCGGGTCGCTTCGGCCGGACGGCTCGTCCCAACGACGCTTCGGCTTTCGATTGCCGCGCCGCGTGATATGATGCTGCGAGCCGGGGAAGACGATGCGGGCGATGCCGCCATGGCGGGAGCTTAATTGACGCCCGTTAATTATGCAATTAGTATCATGTCACCGTAATCGAAAGACGCAAGGCTTGGGGGGCGGCTCAACTGACAAAAGGTCATTCGCGCGATACGAAGAATCAAGGAGAAAGCATTCTTGCAAAGACACCGCGAACTTCAAGTGTAAGCTCCACGTTTAGACTCTCCTTATTTGGATATATCTCTCTCATCCAATTCTTAGAGTTGGCGAACGTTTCCGACAACCCGATGGTCGGCGCTATTCCCTCCCACATGTACAATTGCCAGCCACGCGCAAACTGTTCGTAGTGTTCGACAGCAATCTAGTCTGTCGAGGATAACCGAAGCCACTCCAAAATAATGGCGAGATCGTCACGCAACGATTTTGGTGCCTCAGGATGCTTGACGTCCTGACATAATTGCTTAAGGAACTCAGCGCCCTGCAAATATATTAACGTCGAGAAATCTGATTTCTCTGTGAGAGTGATTTCGGAACGCGCACCGGGTCGAACACGAAGATTTCCAGTCGGCGTCGTCACATTTATATTTGAATATGATGACGGATTCGACTTTGTGGATGAACGCTAAAATTCAGAGAACTCATCAATCAGCGCTTTCATTTCCGCCATTGCACGTTTTTCGACAGCCAGCAAGTAAGTTAACTCCATGGAATGCGGCTTGCGAAGCATTTATGGACCAGGCCGGAAAGACGGCATTTCAAATGGCGTGCGGACATCTTCTTGAAACTGGCTCAGAGATGCGTATGCAACAGACAAATGATTTCGCATTGTTTTGTCTTTAGACGATGCCCAGGCTAGCTTCACTGCAATCTTCATCTCTTCTTTGGGCAACGGCAACTTTGAGGCCGGGAACACAAATGTAGGCCCAGTCTCCATCATGTCGCCGAGCGCGCCGAGGGCGTCCGGCATCAGGGCGTGTATGCGTTGGAGGCGCTCCTCGGGAGTTTCCGACTTTCCTTGGGGCAGAAGCCACTTTTTGAGCCAGTCGATCATTGGACGACCCTTCCCTACCTCTTCCTGCTGTCGGCGCATTTTCTTCTTTAAAGCCGCCTGTGCCTCCGCGAATCCCTGATCAGCAGCAAGTCTGGGAATTACGGTGACATGATACCAATTACCTATTTTGATTGGGTTACGGCGACAGTGCATATTATTGACTAGCGCCGGGCGACGCGGCGCTCTACCTCGACCTGATCTCGGCGGCGACGCGGCGATCTGGGCCCATCGGTTGACGCCCGCCCGCCCTCACTCGGCGGCGCGAAAGACGCCCGCCTTCTCGGCGCTTCCCGGAATAAACGCGTCGAAGGCCGCGAAAAACAGCTCCCGCGGTTCGTCGCGCTCCATCATGATTTCGTGGCGCGCGCCGGGGATCGTCACGAGCGTGGCGATATCGAGCCTTTGCGCGAAACGCTCGACCGCCGCCGTCGACACGAGCGTGTCGCGGCCCGAGGCGATCAGCAGCGTCGGCACGGTCCAGTGGTGCGCATAGTCGCTCTCCGCGAAGCGGCGCATCTGGCGGAAGGCGGCGTTCGTCCAGCCGATGGTGGGGTCGCCGATTCCCAGCCGCGGCGCATTGGCCAGCACCGCCGCGTTGCGGGCGAGCCGCGCGGGATCGGAGGTGAGTATGTTGCCGTCGAATTTCAGCTCGACCAGCGAGGCCTCGCGGCCGCCGGGAATGAACATCGCGCCGAGCCCCAGCATGTCCAGCGCATTGGCGAGAAGCCTGGCGCCGCGCGGAAACAGCAAGCCGTGAATGTCGATCATCGGCGCGGTGATGACCAGCCGCGCGAAATCGCCGCCGCCGCCATGGGCGTATTCGAGCAGGATCGCGCCGCCCATCGAATGGGCCAGCGCGAACCATGGTTTCGGGCAGGCGAGCCGCGTCATTTCGGCCAGAAAGGCCGATAGATCGCGCTGATATTGCGCGAAATCGTCGACATGGCCCTTGCGCGGATTGGCGAGTTCGCGCTCCGAGCCGCCCTGGCCGCGCCAGTCCAGCGTGACGACTTCGAATCCGCGCGCCAGCAGGTCGTCGATGGTCTCGAAATATTTTTCGATGAATTCGGCGCGTCCCTGAAACAGCGCGACCGTCGCGCGCGGCGCGCTGGGCGGCGAAAAGCGCGCCATGCGCAACGACACATTGTCCGCGGCGTTGAGCACGTAAACCCGCGCGCCGGGCGGAATGGGATTTCGCGGCGTGGCTACGAGGTCGAGCATCGAGCGTTTCTTCACTTGCGGAGGCGAGCAGCGCGGGTTCCGCCGCCGCCTGTTCGATTTTTTACCATAGTCCAACCCAACGGCCGGTAAAGACGCCAAATCGCCTCTTGAAGTTCAAAATGGCGTTTCCCACATCCGTTTCAGCGCGGGCCATAACGGACGCGCTTGGAGCCGGCTCCGCCAATGAAAAAGCGAAGTGCGGCGATCTGTCTAACCTCATGTCGCTCAAATGGAGGATATGCAATGCGTCCTTTCGATCTTTCCCCCCTGTTTCGTCAGACCGTCGGCTTTGATCGCTTGATCAATAATTTGGCGCAGAGCGGCGGTTTGGAGCCCGCTCCGAATTACCCGCCTTACAACATCGAGCGCACCTGTGAGCACGCCTATCGGGTGACGCTCGCGGTCGCGGGTTTCGCGCGCGAGGATCTCTCGATCGAAACGCGCGAGAACGCGCTAACGATTCGCGGCGCGCAGCAGCCGGCTCAGGAAGAGCCCGGTCGTGAATTCCTGCATCAGGGGATCGCGGCGAGAGCCTTCGAGCGCCGGTTCCAGCTCGCCGATCATGTCGTCGTGACGGGCGCCGCGCTCGAAAACGGTTTGCTGCATGTCGATCTGGTCCGCGAGATTCCGGAGGCCCAGAAGCCGCGTCGCATCGACATCGGCGCGCCGGCTCAGGCCGCGGTGGACGCCAAGGTCGTGGAAGCCAGGGCCGCGTAACGCGGGACAAACATGGCTGTTTGGGAGGCGTCCCTCGGGGCGCCTCTTTTTTTGCGTTCGTCTAACCGCCGGCGGGTTTGGCGCCGCGGGTCACGCGTGACGGACCCAGTCGGTCGCGGCGAAGTCCGTTTGCGGCGGGATTGGACGGAACCCTAGCCTTCGCGCGGCGAAGCGGGCCGAATTTGGGGCGGTCGCGGCTTGCTTGTGTGGCGTCGGCAAATCTGGCAAGAATGTCTCCCCCGAATGGTCAGTCTTGCTGACCATTCGGGGGAGACAAGCACGCAAATTCCAATTTGCGCCCTCGATCCGACATTGATGGTCCCGCCGGCATTTTTCGCCTGGGGCGCCGCGATCGAGGGAGCCGGAGAAATAAAGACAGGCTCGATGGCGCGGCTCTTGCCACGGCGCGTGGACGCTTGACCCCGCCCGGGCCTTCGTGAAAAGCGGCGGGGGCGCGGTCCCGGCGAGCGGCTGTCGGAGGCGATGCGCGAGAATATGCTTAGGACGAGGGACGAAGATATGGCGCGAACAGAAAATCAAAATCATGTCGGCCCTCGCGCGGAAGATGTCGCCGTGAAGGGTCGCGATCCCTTGTGTCCGCAAGCGCAAGGTCTTTACGATCCCGCCAAGGAGCACGATTCCTGCGGCGTCGGCTTCGTCGCCAATTTGCATAACGCGGCCAGCCACGACATCGTCGAGATGGGCCTGCGAATCCTGCTCAATCTGGATCACCGCGGCGCCGTCGGCGCCGATCCGAAGCTTGGCGACGGCTGCGGCATTCTTGTCCAGATTCCGCACGAATTTTTCGCGCAAGAGGCCGAAAAATTGGGCATCGCGTTGCCGAAGCCCGGCGAATACGCGATCGGCCAGTTTTTTCTGCCGCGCGAGCTCGAAACCCGCGCCAGGGCGATCGCCTTTGTCGAAGCCTCGCTCAAGGCCGAGGGGCTGACGGTTCTGGGCTGGCGCGACTTGCCGGTCGATTCCAGCGATCTTGGAGACGCCGTGCGGGCGGTCGAGCCTTTCCACGCTCAAGTATTCGTCGGACGCGGCGCGGGCGTCAAGGACGACGCCGATTTCGAGCGGCGTCTCTACCTCGCGCGCAAGACCTCGTCGAACGAGATTTACGCGCTCGGGGCCTTGGGCCGCGAGCATTACTCCGTTTCGCTCTCGTCGCGCACGATCGTCTATAAGGGCATGGTGCTCGTCCAGCAGCTCGGCAAGTATTTCCTTGATCTGCAAGACGCGCGTTTCATCTCGGCGCTGGCGCTGGTGCACCAGCGTTTCGCCACCAACACTTTTCCGTCCTGGCGTCTCGCGCATCCCTATCGCTTCGTCGCGCACAATGGCGAGATCAACACGCTGCGCGGCAATCTGAACTGGATGGCCGCGCGCCAGGCGACGGTGGCCTCGCCGTTGTTTGGCGACGACATCGGGAAGATATGGCCGATCTCCTACGAGGGCCAGTCCGACACCGCCTGTTTCGACAATGCGCTCGAATTTCTGGTGCGCGGCGGCTACTCGCTGGCTCACGCGGTCATGATGCTGATCCCCGAGGCGTGGTCGGGCAATCCGCTGATGGACGCGCATCGCAAGGCCTTTTACGAATATCACGCCGCCTTGATGGAGCCGTGGGACGGCCCGGCGGCGATGGCCTTCACCGACGGGCGCCAGATCGGCGCGACGCTGGACCGCAACGGCTTGCGGCCGGCGCGCTATCTCGTCACCGACGACGGCCTCGTGGTGATGGCCTCGGAAATGGGCGTTCTGCCCATTCCGCAGGAAAAAATCATCTCCAAATGGCGGCTTCAGCCCGGCAAGATGTTGCTGGTCGATCTGGAGAAGGGTCGCATCGTTTCGGACGACGAGATCAAGACCTCGCTGACCTCCTCGCATCCCTATCGCGAATGGCTGGCGCGCACGCAAATCGTGCTCGAGGATTTGAAGCCGGTCGAGCCGCGCGCCTCGCGCGCCGACGTGTCCCTGCTCGACCGCCAGCAGGCCTTCGGCTACACGCAAGAGGATCTGGATCTGCTCGTCCTGCCGATGGCCGTCACCGGCCAGGAGGCGGTGGGCTCGATGGGCACGGATACGCCGATCTCGGCGCTCTCCGATCGCGAGAACCTGCTCTACACCTATTTCAAACAGAACTTCGCGCAGGTGACCAATCCGCCGATCGACCCGATCCGCGAGGAATTGGTCATGAGCCTCGTGTCCTTCATCGGCCCGCGCCCCAATATTCTCGACCACGACGGCTCGGCCAAGAAGAAGCGCCTGGAAGTGCGCCAGCCGATCCTGACCGACGAGGATTTGGAGAAAATCCGCTGCATCGGCCATGTCGAGGACAGTTTCGACACCAAGACGCTCGATTTCACCTATGACGCCGCCAAGGGCGCCGACGGGCTGAGCGAAGCGCTGCGGCGCCTGTGCGAACGCGCCGAGGAGGCGGTGAACGGGCGCTATAACATCATCGTGCTGTCCGACCGCATGGTCGGCCCGGATCGCGCGCCGATCCCGGCCTTGCTGGCCACCGCCGCCGTGCATCACCATCTCATCCGCAAGGGGCTGCGCACATCGGTGGGGCTCGTGGTCGAGACCGGCGAGGCGCGCGAGGTGCATCATTTCGCCTGTCTCGCGGGCTATGGCGCCGAGGCGATCAATCCCTATCTCGTCTTCGAGACGCTCGCCGCTCCGAACGCGGCTCTTCCGACCGACGTCGACGCGCAAACGGCGATCAAGCGCTACATCAAGGCGGTCGATAAGGGACTGCTCAAGGTCATGTCCAAAATGGGCATTTCGACCTACCAATCCTATTGCGGCGCGCAGATTTTCGACGCGGTTGGGCTCGCGCAGAGCTTCGTCGACGAATATTTCGCCGGCACCACGACGCGCGTCGAGGGCGTCGGGCTGAAAGAGATCGCCCGCGAGACCGTGCGCCGCCACCGGCTCGCCTTCGGCGACGCGCCGATCTATCGCGACGCGCTCGATGTCGGCGGGGATTACGCCTACCGCATCAGAGGCGAGGCTCACAGCTGGACGCCGCAAACCGTGTCGCTGCTGCAACACGCCGTGCGAGGCAATTCGCGCGATCAATATCGCGCCTTCGCCAAGCTGCTGAACGAGCAGGACGAAAACCTGCTCAATCTGCGCGGGCTGTTCCGGATCAAGAGCGCCGATGAAGACGGCCGCGAGCCCGTGCCGCTGGAGGAAGTCGAGCCCGCCAAGGAGATCGTGAAGCGTTTCGCCACCGGGGCCATGTCCTTCGGCTCGATTTCGCGCGAGGCGCACACGACGCTGGCCATCGCGATGAACCGCATCGGCGGCAAGTCGAACACCGGCGAGGGCGGCGAGGAGGCGGACCGCTTCAAGCCCGAGCCCAATGGCGACAGCAAGCGCTCGGCGATCAAGCAGGTGGCCTCCGGCCGCTTCGGCGTCACGGCGGAATTTCTCGTCAACGCCGATATGATCCAGATCAAGATGGCGCAGGGCGCGAAGCCCGGCGAGGGCGGCCAATTGCCCGGCGATAAGGTCGACGCCGTTATCGCCAAGGTGCGCCATTCGACGCAAGGCGTCGGGCTGATCTCGCCGCCGCCGCATCACGACATTTATTCGATCGAGGATTTGGCGCAGCTGATCTTCGACCTCAAGAACGTCAATCCGCGCGCCGACGTGTCGGTCAAGCTGGTGTCGGAGGTCGGCGTCGGCACGGTCGCCGCCGGCGTCTCCAAGGGCCGCGCCGATCATGTGACAATCTCGGGTTTCGAGGGCGGCACGGGCGCTTCGCCGCTGACCTCGATCAAACATGCGGGCAGCCCCTGGGAAATCGGCCTCGCCGAGACGCATCAGACGCTGGTGCTGAACGGGCTGCGCTCGCGCATCGCCGTGCAGGTCGACGGCGGCTTGCGCACCGGGCGCGACGTCGTGATCGGAGCCTTGCTCGGTGCCGACGAGTTCGGCTTCGCGACGGCGCCCTTGATCGCCGCCGGCTGCATCATGATGCGCAAGTGCCATCTCAACACCTGTCCGGTCGGCGTCGCGACGCAAGACCCGGTGCTGCGCAAGCGCTTCGTCGGCCTTCCCGAGCATGTCATCAATTTCTTCTTCTTCGTCGCCGAGGAAGTGCGCGAATTGATGGCTTCCATGGGCTATCGCCGCTTCGACGAACTCATTGGACAGGCGCAAATGCTCGATAAGGATCGGGCGCTGGCGCAATGGAAGTCGCAGGGTCTGGACTTCACCAAGCTGTTCCATAAGCCGGCCGGGGAGGGTGGGGCCATCCGCCACAGCGCCCGCCAGGATCATGGCCTCGACAAGGTTCTCGACAACAGCCTCATCGCGCAGGCGCGCGCTTCCATCGACCGCGGCGCCAAGGTGGCGATCGAAACGCCGATCCGCAATGTCGACCGCGCCACCGGTGCCATGCTCTCGGGCGAGATCGCCCGCGTCTATGGTCACGCCGGCCTGCCGGAGGACACGATCGACATTCGCGCCTTCGGCACGGCGGGGCAAAGCTTCGGCGCGTTTTTGGCGCGCGGCGTGACGCTGCGGCTGGAGGGCGAGGCGAACGATTATGTCGGCAAGGGCCTCTCGGGCGGCAAGATCGTCATCTATCCCTCGCGCGACGCCAAGAAAATCACGCCGCATCAGTCGATCATCGTCGGCAACACCGTGCTTTACGGCGCCATCGCCGGCGAATGCTATTTCCGCGGCGTGGCGGGCGAGCGTTTCGCCGTGCGCAACTCCGGCGCGATAGCGGTCGTCGAGGGCGTCGGCGATCACGGCTGCGAATATATGACCGGCGGCGTCGTCGTCGTGCTGGGCGCCACCGGCCGCAATTTCGCGGCGGGCATGTCCGGCGGCATCGCCTATGTGCTGGACGAGGAGGATAATTTCTCCTCGCGCTGCAATCTCGCGATGGTCGATCTCGAACCCTTGTCCGAGGAAGAGACCGCGATGACCGAGAACTTCCACCAGTCCGGCGATCTCGAAACCCATGGCCGCGTGGACATCATGGGCGACATGACCCGCTTCGACGCGGAGCGGCTGCGCCAACTGGTCGCCAACCACGCGCGCTACACGGGCTCGACCCGCGCGCGAGAGATCCTGGAGAATTGGGAAGAGTATCGGCCGAAGTTCCGCAAAATCATGCCGGTGGAATACCGCCGCGCGTTGACGGAGCTTTTCGCCAAGCGCAAGCCGACTCAGAAGCTGAAGGCGGCGGGGGAATAAGGCGGCCCCTTCGAGGGGCGCGTCGCGGCGCGATGCGAAATTCGTACGCGATTTGGCCAACGCCGTCGCTATCGCGGCGGGCGGGATGAGTTATAACCCATGCGAGGCGGCGGCGCGCCGAACATGGACGAACCGATGAGCAGCGAGCGCTATGGGCAAGGTGACGGGTTTTATCGAGATCGACCGGCAGGACCGCAAGTATAAGCCGGCAGCCGACCGCATTCGCCATTACGAGGAATTCGTCATTCCTCTGTCCGAGGAGGCCACGCGCAACCAGGCGGCGCGCTGCATGAATTGCGGCATTCCGTTCTGTCACAACGGCTGTCCGGTCAACAACCAGATTCCCGACTGGAACGACCTCGTCTATGAGGGCGATTGGAAGCGCGCGCTGGCCAATCTGCACTCGACCAATAATTTTCCCGAATTCACCGGCAGGGTCTGTCCCGCGCCGTGCGAGGCGTCCTGCACGCTCAATCTCAACGACCAGCCGGTGACGATCAAATCNNGTGCATGTCTTCGAGAAGAGCGCCAAGGCGGGCGGCCTGCTGCGCTACGGCATTCCAGACTTCAAGATGGAGAAACATCTGGTCGAGCGCCGCGTCGAGCAGATGGAGCAGGAAGGCGTCGTGTTCCACTATGACGTCAATGTCGGCGTCGACATGGCGGTGGAGGAGTTGGTNNAACGCGCCGATCCTGGCCTCCGGCAAGCATGTCGTGGTGATCGGCGGCGGCGACACCGGCTCGGACTGCATCGGCACCTCGAAGCGGCAGGGCGCTCTGTCGATCACCCAGCTCGAAATCATGCCGCGTCCGCCCGAAAAGGAAGACAAGCTGCGCGTCTGGCCGGACTGGCCGCTCAAGCTGCGCACGTCGTCCTCGCATGATGAAGGCGCGGAGCGCGACTTCGCCGTGAGAACCACTGAATTCTTCGGCGTCGACGGCGCGGTGAAGGAATTGCGCTGCGTGCGCGTCGACGACAAAATGCAGGACATTCCGGGAAGCGCATTCAAGCTCCGCGCGGACCTCGTCCTGCTGGCGATGGGCTTTGTCGCGCCCGTGCGCGACGGGCTATTGCAAAAGCTCGATGTCATACTAGATCAGCGTGGCAACGTGGCGGCGGACACGCGCTCATACAAATCCTCGCGGGAGAAGGTTTACGCCTGCGGCGACATGCGACGAGGCCAGTCGCTGGTCGTTTGGGCGATCCGCGAGGGACGTCAATGCGCGAGCGCCGTCGACGAATTTCTAATGGGCGAAACAAATCTGCCAAGGTGAGGAAACATGTTCAATGGTGGCGCCGAAATATGGTACTGCGACAATATTGTCGCGGGGCCGTGGCCATTCCTGCTTTTACTGCTCCCGCTCGCGGGTGCCTATTACTATGGGCGTAAACAACACAGACGCGGATGGATGATGATTGGCGTCTGGATCCCGGTCCAGCTGGCGTTGAGTTTCACCAACAATCTCGTGGTGAGTTGTCCGCAACTCGACATGCCGATCAGCACGGCGGAGCCGCAACAGTAAGAAAGCCCCGGAGAAATCCGGGGCTTTCCCTATGCCCCCGGCTCAGAGCACGACGACGGGAGCGCCAACCTTGACGCGGTTGAACAGGTCGGTCACGTCCTCGTTCAACATTCTGATGCAGCCCGACGACACCGCGTGGCCGATGGTCCAGGGTTCGTTGGAGCCGTGAATGCGGAAGCCCGTGTCGCGGTCTCCAGAGTAGAGATACATCGCGCGCGCGCCGAGCGGATTGGCTTCGCCGCCGGCCATGTAGCGCGGCAGGTCGGGCCGGCGCTTCAGCATCGTCGCCGGCGGCGTCCATGACGGCCAGGTTTCCTTGCGGCCTATGCGCGTGCGGCCGCGCCACTCGAAGCCTTCGCGCCCGACGCCGACGCCATAGCGCCAGGCCATGCCGTTCGGCATCGAGAGATAGAGCATGCGCGCGTTCGTATCTATGGTGATCGTGCCCGGCCGCGCATGGGTCGGGTCGGGAACCAGTTCCCTGGTCGTTTCCGGATATTCTCGCGCCAGGCGCTCCTGCTCTGGAGCGGCGGCGACGGTCGTCTCCGGCTGACCCTCGAACAAAGCAAGGAAGCCCCTTTCGTCGGCGCTGGCGGGAGCCGACCCCAGGAGAGCAGCGGAAATCGCGAACAACAGTAAGCCAAACAACGGCATGTGCGCCTCCCAAATGTGTCGCTTTTGTGGCGACCGTTTGGGATAGAATGCGCGGGCCTGGCCGTTGGTTCCATCATAAGCGCCGGCGTCGGCGCTTACTGTGTCCGCGGCGGTTCCGGCGCTTTCGGCGGCAATGAAAAATCGTCCGCGCGCCCTGGACGGGCCGGCTGGACGCCGCCTTCGACGAAAACATGCTCCGCCACCGCGCGTTCCACCGAGACGGGGGGCGCCTGGCGCGGATTCGGCTTGTCGCGCCGCGCGAGATCCTGGCCGCCGCCGGGCGGTCCGGTCAGCAACTGCGTCGGTCCGATCGCCGGACGTTGCGGCGGCAGGCTGGGCGCCGCCGCCGGGGTGGGCGCTCCCGGCGATTGAACCGCCGGCGCCAGCGCGGCGGGAGTGGCGGGGAGGGCTCCGGTCTCCTGGGCGGGCGGGGCGGACGCCTCGGGCGCCTGTTGCTGGCGCGCGTCGAAGACCCGCTTGATTTCGCCCTCGACGAAATGCGCGACCTTGCGCGCGCCGGCGCTGGTGAAATGCACGCCGTCGGCGGCGCGCAATTTGACGTTCTGGCCGTTTACGTCGGGGCCGAAGGCGCTGTACTGACCGTGATCGTCGGCGAAGATGTCCCAGATGTCGATGAAGGGAACGCCGGCGCTGGCCGCGCTGGCGCGATAAATTTCGTTGATTTGCCCCATATCGGCCGAAAAACGCTCCGCCTTCATCATCGGGAGCCCCACCCAGACAAGCGGAATGTTCTTTTCCTTGAAGGCGNNCCTGCGCGGTCTTGGGCCAATCGTAAAAATCAGTGCGCACGAGGCCGGAGTTTTCCTTGCTCTTGTGCAGCACGCCGATCTCGGGAATGTCCTCGAAGGCCTCCTCGAGTCCGTCGGCGAGCATATCGCCGAGCGTGTCGCCCATCACCACCACGAAGAAATCGGCCTCGACCGCCGGCGCTTCGCCGCGGTTGGCGTCGGTGGAGGCGGCGGCGGGTTGCGGATGCGGCGTCTTCGCGGTCCGCGTTGCGGGGCGCCAATAAGTCGGCGCGCGAGAGGTGGAATGCGGCACGATGCGGCGCATGGGGGCGCTCTCGCGTGGACGCCGCGGCTCCGGCCAGGAGCGCTCGATGACATGGTGATTTCTGCCGCCGCCAAACAAACCGCCGAAAAAGTCCGAGATAATATTTTGCGCGCGCGCGTCGGTAGGCGGCGCGAAAAGCATCAGCGCGAGCAGCGCCGCCACGAGGCGCGGTCGAAAAAGGCGCGGTGTTAGGAACGCTTGGAGCATGGGTCCATTATAGCGCATCGCCGCCGAGCCGCCGCTAAATTCGTCAGCGAAAAACCGGTATTCAATACGCCGCGAGCGGTGTAGGCTGCGCTGGATTGGTGGGGTGACGCGCGACGGGCCGTTCACGGTCAAAGGTTGCAAATCAACACTGGCAATAGTGGAAAAGGGATTTTCTCGGCGCCAGAGACGTGCGCTCGGCCTGATTTCGGATAACGAAGACACGTCGCGTTCTCTCGCCAACCACGTCAATCCAATCAAACAATCAGCAAGGGAAGACGGAGGCCATGATGCAACTCGGCAAATTCCGAATGCCTATGCTCGCCTTAATGGCGGGGACCTTGGCGACGTTCGGCGCGGTATCGGCGCAGGCCCTCGAGAAGAAGGCCCACGTCGCGGACGACAAGAAGCCCAACATCATTGTCATCATGGGCGACGACATCGGCTGGGAGAACGTCGGGGCGTATCATCAGGGCCTCATGTATTCGACGACGCCAAACCTGGACAAGCTGGCCAGCGAGGGCTTGCGCTTCACCGACTATTACGCGGAGCCGAGTTGCACCGCCGGTCGCGCCAATTTTATCACGGGCGAGTTGCCGATCCGCACTGGCCTGACCACGGTTGGCCAAGCCGGCGCCAAGATCGGCATCCCCGACGAGGCCCCGACGATCGCGACGGCGCTGAAGGCGATGGGATACGCCACGGGCCAATTCGGCAAGAACCATCTGGGCGATCTGAACCGCTATTTGCCCACGGTGCACGGGTTCGACGAATTCTTCGGCTACCTCTACCACCTCGACGCGATGGAGGATCCGTTTTGGCACTCCTATCCGCCGGCGCTGAAGGACAAGGTCGGGCCGCGCAATTTGATCCATAGTTTCGCGACCACGGTCGACGATCCAACGGAAGAGCCGCGCTGGGGCAAGGTCGGCAAGCAGAAGATCGAGGACGAGGGGCCGCTGCCGCCGCATCCGATGCCCGGCATCAAGTACAATATGGAGACCATCGACGAGGTGATTCTCGAACATTCCGAGAATTTCATCCATAAGGCCAAGAAGGACGGCAAGCCCTTCTTCATGTGGGTCAATCCCACCCGCGCGCATGTCATCTCACATCTGTCGCCTAAATACGCCGCGAAAATGACCGGCGATAACGGCTGGTATCTTGAGGAAGGCGTGATGTCCCAGCTCGACGACGTCGTGGGCGGCATCATGAAGAAACTGAAGGACGAGGGCCTCGAGGACAATACGATCCTCGTGTTCACGACCGACAACGGCACCGAGAACTTCACCTGGCCCGATGGCGGCAACACGCCCTTCGCCGCCGGCAAGGGAACCGTCATGGAAGGCGGCATGCGCGTGCCGATGATCATCCGCTGGCCGGGCAAAATCGCGGCGGGCAAGGTCGAGAATGGCATCATGTCTGGGCTGGATTTCTTCCCGACCTTCGTCGCCGCCGCCGGCAATCCGAACATCTAGGACGAATTGCTG
>PLZT01000199.1 GCA_003152255.1 Methylocystaceae bacterium
CGCATATCCAGCCGGTGATCGTTGGCTCCGACAAAAGGGGGCTGGCTCTGGCGGAACGGATGCAGGCCCATGGCCACGACATTCGCGCGATACGCCCACCGACGGTGCCGGAAGGCACGGCGCGGTTGCGCATTTCGCTGACGCTGAACGTGAGCGACGCGCAAACGGACGCGATGATCGCGCTGCTCGCGCAAGAGCTGGCGGCATTGCCGTCGTCAGCCCGCCCGGAAGGGACGCGCGTCCTATGAGCGCGCGCTTCGTGATCGTCGGGACCGACACCGGGGTCGGGAAGACTGTTTTCTCCGCCGCGCTCGTCGGCGCGCTGGGCGCCTTTTACTGGAAGCCGGTGCAGGCCGGGCTGGAGGATGAGACGGACTCGCAATGCGTTCTGCGCCTCTGCGGTCTTCAGCCCGAGCGCATTTTGCCGGAAGCTTATCGCCTCGAGACGCCCGCTTCGCCGCATCTCGCGGCGCGGCTCGACGGGCTCGCCATTGATCCAGCGCGGCTCGATCCGCCGGACACGGCCGGAACGCTGGTCATCGAGACGGCGGGCGGCGTGATGACGCCGCTGACAATCGAGACGCCGACGATCGACCTCTTGGCGCGCTGGCGCCTCCCCGCGATTATCGTCGCGCGCACCACGCTTGGAACGATCAATCACAGCCTGCTGACTATCGAAGCGCTGCGGCGTCGCGACATTCCCTTGCGTGGGGTCGCCTTTGTCGGCGAGGCGAACGACGACACGCAAAACACGATCGCGCGCATGGGGCGCGTCGCCATGCTGGGGCGCTTGCCGCACCTTGCCCCGCTGAATCCCGAGACTTTGCGACGCGCCTTCGCCGAGGCTTTCGCCGTCGCGGATTTCGTTTAGAACGAAGCCATGACTCTCGTCACAAACTCGCCCGTCTGGCGCCCTTACACTCAGCACGCCCTGCAGCCCGGCGCGATAAAAATCGCCCGCGCCGAGGGCTGCTGGCTGGAGGCGGAGGACGGCGCGCGCTTTCTCGACGCCATCTCGTCCTGGTGGGTGATCACCCATGGCCATCGCCGCCCGGAGATCACGCGGGCGATCAAGGATCAAGCGGAGCTGCTCGATCAGATTATCTTCGCTGGCTTCACTCATGAGCCGGCCGAAAGTCTGGCGCGGCGCCTCGTCGAGATCACGCCCAAAGGTCTCGATTATGTGTTTTATTCCGACAGCGGCTCCACCTGCGTCGAGGTCGCGATCAAAATGGCGCTTGGCTATTGGCGCAATCGCGGCGAGGCGCGCACGCGCATTGTCGCGCTCGAGCATGGCTATCACGGCGACACGATCGGCACGATGTCGGCGGGCGCACGCTCGCCGTTCAACGCCAGCTATGAGGCGCTGTTGTTCGATGTCGCGCGCATTCCCTTTCCGAACGCGGGGCGCGAGCAGCAATGTTTCGATGCGCTGGAGGCGGCCTGCAAGGATGGCGCGGCGGCTTTTGTCGCGGAGCCGCTGATTCTGGGCGCGGGCGGCATGCTGATCTATTCGGCGTCGACTCTGCGCGAAATGAAAAATATTTGCGCGCGCCATGGCGTCCTGTTCGTCGCCGACGAGGTGATGACCGGCTTTGGCCGAACCGGAACGCTATTCGCCTGCGAACAGGCGGGAATTGTCCCGGACATCGCCTGCTACGCCAAGGGCCTCACGGGCGGCGCGCTGCCGCTCGCCGTGACGATGTGCGGCAAGGAGATTTTCGACGCGCATCTTTCGGATGATCGCGCGCGCGCGTTTTTTCATTCGAGCTCCTACACGGCGAACCCGATAGCCTGCGCCGCGGCGCTGGCCAATCTCGACATTTGGGAAAAGGGCGCGCGAGTGGCGGTCGCAAAGCTCTGCGCGATGCAGGCCGAGCGCATCGCCCGCTTCGAGAGCGATCCGCGCTTTATCAATGTTCGGCGCTTGGGGACGATCACGGCGCTCGATCTCGCGACGCCGCGGCGTGGCTACCTCGCTTCGATCGGGCTCGATCTGTTGCGCTTTTTCAACGCGCGCGGCCTGCTGCTGCGCCCGCTCGGACAAACGATTTACGTGCTGCCGCCCTATTGCATCGAGGCGGAGGAGCTTGATCTCGTTTATGCGGCGATCGACGAGGCGGCGGCGGAATTTCGCGGGTGAGGGCGGCGCGGCGCCGGCCTCACCCCGCGTCGGGTTCGTTCACCGGACGCGCGACATATTCGTCGCGCAGCACGCGGCGCAGGATTTTTCCGACCGCGCTCTTCGGCAGGTTCTCGCGGAATTCGTAATGTCTCGGCCTCTTATAGCCGGTCAGATTTTCACGCACGAATGCGGAGAGCTCCCCGACCGTGAGGCTATTGTCGCGCGGGACAATGAAGGCGATCGGCATTTCGCCCGAATGGCGGTCCGGCGCGCCGACGACCGCGACCTCCTTGACCTTCGGATGATGCGCGAGAACGTCTTCGACCTCGTTTGGATAGACATTGAATCCGGAGACAAGGATCATCTCTTTCAAACGATCGACGATTTTGATCTGGCCATCGGGCAGCATGATCGCCACGTCGCCGGTGCGGAAAAAGCCGTCCTCGGTCATGGCATCCTGGGTTTCCTTCGGCTTCATCCAATAGCCGGGCATCACCTGCGGACCCTTGACGCATAACTCGCCGCGCTCGCCGAAGGGCGCGGGAGAGCCGTCTTCAAGGCGGATGGATATTTGCGTGGAAGGATAGGGGTAGCCGATGGAGCCCGAAAATTCATCGAGAGTTATGAGATTCGATGTGACGATCGGAGAAGTTTCGGAAAGTCCGTAGCCCTCGACGATGGCTTTGCCGGTGACCTCTTTCCAGCGGCGCGCCACCGCGCCCTGAGTGGCCATGCCGCCGGAGATGCAAAAGACCAGATGTGAAAAATCGACGCTCGCGAAATCCTTATTGTCGGCGAGCGCCGCGTAAAGCGTGTTCACCCCGGAAAACATCGTGAACGGCGATTTGCGCAAGGTCTTGACGAAGCCTGCGATGTCGCGCGGATTGGCGATCATCAGACAGCAGCCGCCGATCCTCGTCACCAGCAGGCAGCAGGCGGTGAGGCCGAATATATGATAGAGCGGCAGCGCGGTGACCATGACGTGCTTGCCCGCGACCAGCGGCCGGACCCAGGCGATCGCTTGCGCGACATTGGCGGCGACGTTGCGATGCAACAGCACGGCGCCCTTGGCGACGCCGGTCGTTCCCCCGGTGTACTGCAGAAAGGCGATGTCGTCGCGCGATACGTCGACCGGCTGAAACGGGCGCTTCCGTCCCTCCCGGAACAGGTCGGCGAAGCACGTCGAAGCCGGCAGGGCATAGGGGCGCACGGCGCGCTTGACCCAGCGCGACACAGCGTTGATGAGGATGCCCTTGAAGCCGAGGAGATCGCCGGGCGCGGTGACAATGGACTGTTCGACACGCATATTTGGCCAAGCGTGCGCGACCGCGTGCGCGAAATTCTCCAGGACGAAGATGAAACGCGCGCCGGCGTCGTTGATCTGGTGCTCGAGTTCGTGCGGCGTATAGAGCGGATTGACATTAACGACGACGCCGCCAGCCAGCAAAATCCCGAAAACCAGAGCCGGATAGGTCGCGACATTGGGCGACATGATCGCGACGCGCTGGCCCTTTTCCAGCCCGCGCGCCTGCAGCCACGAAGCGACGGCCTCCGCGGCGCGGGAGAGTTCCGCGTAGGTCAGAATAGCGCCAAAACTCTCGACGGCCGGTCTATCGCCATAAACCGCCACGGAGTCACGGAATATCGCATTGAGCGTCGAGTAGCTCGCTTCATCGACGTCGGCGGAGGTGTAAGGCGGATAGCACGCCAGCCAGGGACGCGAGGCATAGGGATCGTCCGCGATTTTTGGGCCAGTCATGGGAGTGTCGCCTTTCGCCGTCTAACGCTTCGGCCGATCGTGAATCATCATTTGTGAATGATAGCATATGCATCAAAACAAACAGCCAAGGCGCGAAAGACTTTGGCGCCGCGCCGCGGCAATCCAGAGTAATTCAGGCTCCGGCGTTAAGGCGCGCGCCGACGAGCAGCGCCAGGCCCAGTCCCATGACGAGCGCCGCCGCCAGCAATTCGGCTCCGCGCCCGGCGAGCGAGGTCCAGCGCCGACCGGGACCGCTCCATCGCCGCGCTGTTTGCCGCGCGAACACCGCGCAAGCGGCCAAAAATCCTGTCGTGATGGCCGTGCCGGCCGACATCAGCAAAACGGCGCTCGCGCCGGCCCAGAACATGCCTTGCGCGAGGGTGAAGACAAGAATGAGAATGGCGCCGGAACAAGGGCGGAGTCCGGCGGCGACCACCGCGCCGAGCGCGCCGGACCAGGAGAAATCGCGCTCCAACGTGGTCGGGTCGACAGCGTGGAGGTGACCGCAACTCGCCGAATGCACATGCGAGGGATCGTGCACGGCCTCGCAGTAAAAGCCGCCGCGGCTCGCGACGATTTCCGGCGGCGCCCGCAACGCCGCGAAAAAAGCCCAGCCTTTTTTCCAAACGAGGCCGGCTCCGAGCAGCGCGATGGCGCCGTAACTCGCGAGTTCGATCGTATTCGCCGCGTTTTTCATTTGCATCGCGGTGGCGCCCAGCAGCGCCGCCGCCGCTCCGACCAAGGCTATCGCGACGCAGCCCTGGAGCAGGGCGGCCAGCGCCGCGAGGATCATGCCGCGCCGCAGCGCGGTTTCGCTGGCGATCATATAGGACGCCAGCACGGCCTTGCCGTGGCCCGGACCCGCGGCATGAAACACACCATAGGCGAAGCTCGCCCCCGCCAGCGTCCAGAACGCGGAGCCGCTTGTTTTGAGGGCCTTGGCGGCGGTTTGCAGTTCGATGTGAAATTTGTTCTGCCAAGCGAGAATGGTTCCCGCCAAGCCTGTCGCCGCGCCCGCGGCCTCGCCTCCGGCGATGGCGAAGGGATTGCGGCCTGTCTGGGCGGCCGCCGCGCGGTCCGCGCAGCCGAACGCCACGAGCGCCAGCAGCAGCGCGGCGACAAAGCGTCCTTTCGCCGTCATCACGGGCAGGCCACGATGACGCGGGTCGCGAGCTTTATCCCGAAATCCGCGCCGGGCGAAAAATTCTGGAAAAACGCCTCGCTTAGCTTCTTATTTTCGTCGGCGATGAGGGGCTTTGGCTCGACGGCGCTGACCGAACAACCGTCCGGCGGCCGCGCTAATGTGACCGGATTTTGTTTCTCGAAGTTGAAGGAGACGAAATAGGTCGGGTCATAGACCTGGAATGAAAAGGGCTTTTGCGCGGAAACGGGGGTTTCCAGCGGCAGCAGAAAGCGCAAGGTGACGATTTTTTTTTCGTCCGACTCCAGCGTGACCTCGGTCGGCTCCAAAAACTTGAGTTTGGCGCCGCCTTGTTTCGCGAAAGTGAAGAACTCGAATTCGGCCAGCGACTCGACATTGGTCTTGGCGAGCGGCGCCAGTTCCTCGCGCGTCGGCGGCTTGCCGTCCTTGCCGAGACCCTGCACAGCGAAGGCCGAATACATTTCGTCGAATTCCCAGGCGTGGCGCAGACCGATGACTTTCCCGTTGGGGGCGAACACCACCTCGCTGCGCACGGCGACCCAGACATGCGGATGTGCGTTGGCCGCGCCGCTCGCCGCCAACAGCGCGAGCGTCAGCGCGCGCCAAAACACGCCGCGCGCGAAGAGACTGGATTTATGTCTGAATCTGAAGGTCATCGACTCCGGACGGCTATGCGGCGAAAGGGGCGAAATAAGGGCGCTGACGACGCCCTTTACCCCGGGCCGCTATAGTAGCATAAGCGTCCTTGAAAGGGTTAGCGCGACCGACATACAATATGGCGGCGTAATTGCCGCGCCTTGGGCGCGCGGGCCGACTGACGCGATGAAGGCCGACCGAGAGGTGGCGAGCTTGTCCTGGACGCTCCTATAGGTTCATGGAGCGTGAGGAGCCCGTCAAACGAAACGGCGTGACGGAATCCGCGCGGGATCGCGCCGACGGTCGCCGCGTTTTATGGCGGAGCGAACGGCTGGCGCCGGCGGCTTTAGGCGACGATGCGCTCAATCGCAGGAGAGATCAGGAATGGCGGACAGTCTCGCGGGCGCCTCGAACAACGAAGTCGCCCTTAGCGAGTCGACGCTCGCGGACAAATACGATCTTGGCAAGGAACGCGCGTTGATGACCGGAACGCAAGCGGTCGTGCGTCTTCTGCTGATGCAAAAGGAGATCGATCGCCGCGCCGGCCTCAACACCGCCGGTCTGGTCACGGGTTATCGCGGCTCGCCTCTCGGCGGCGTCGACGCGCAAATGCACCGCGCGAAGCCCTATTTCGACAAGAATGACATTTTGTTCATGCCGGGCCTCAACGAAGATCTGGCCGCGACCGCGATCTGGGGCGCGCAGCAGGCGGAGATTCGCGGCGAAGGCAAATACGACGGCGTGTTCTCGCTTTGGTATGGCAAGGGCCCAGGCGTCGATCGCAGCGGCGACGTGCTGCGCCATGTCAATCTCGCGGGCTCTTCGCGCTTTGGCGGCGCGCTGGCGTTGATGGGCGACGATCACACGGCGGAGTCGTCCACCACGGCGCATCAGTCCGACTTTCATTTCGTCGACGTGATGATGCCCATACTTTCTCCCGCCGGCGTGCAGGAGATATTGGATTATGGGCTCCACGGCTATGCGCTGTCGCGCTACGCGGGCGTTTGGGTCGGGCTCAAATGTCTGAAGGACACGGTTGAATCCACGGCTTCCGTCGANNCATCCGCGCCAATCGCCTCAATAAGATCATCACCTCGGGCGGGCCCAACGCGAAGATTGGCGTGATCACGGTCGGCAAATCCTATCTCGACGTGCGTCAGGCGTTGGATGATCTCGGAATCGATGAGGTCAAGGCCAATGACCTCGGACTCCGGCTCTATAAGATCGCTTGTCCCTGGCCGCTGGAGCCGCAAGGCTTGCGCGACTTCGCGCGTGGGCTCGAGCTTATCATTGTTGTCGAGGAAAAGCGCTCGTTGATCGAAACGCAGTTGCGCGAGCAGCTTTACGGCGCGCCCTATCAGCCGCTGTGCATCGGCAAGAAGGACGAGAACAACCAATGGCTGTTTCCGGTCAAGGGCGCGCTCGACGCCAATGACGTCGCCATCGCCATCGGCCGCCGGTTGCTGAAATATCACCGAGGCGAGGAACTGGAGCGGTGCGTCGCGCGGCTCGAAGCTTTGCAGCAAAAGCGCGCTGACATCACCGAGGTGACGGTGCGCGTTCCGCATTTTTGCGCGGGCTGTCCGCATAGCACCTCGACCCATGTTCCGCAGGGCGCGCGCGCCTATACCGGCATAGGTTGCCATTACATGGCGCAATGGATGGGGCGCTCGACCGAGGGCTACACCCACATGGGCGGAGAGGGCGCCAATTGGATCGGCGAGGCGCCTTTCTCGACGCGCGCCCATGTGTTCCAGAATCTCGGCGACGGCACCTATAATCATTCAGGATCGCTCGCCATACGTTTCGCGGTGGCGACCAAGACGCACATCACCTTCAAGATTCTGTTCAACGGCGTCGTCGCGATGACCGGCGGCCAGAAGCATGAAGGCGAACTCACCGTCGAGGCGATCGCGCATCAGGTCGCCGCCGAGGGCGTGAAGAAAATCGCTCTGGTCACCGACGAGCCGGATAAATATCCCGCGACGATCGACTGGCCGCCGGGTCTAAAAATCCACCACCGCAACATCCTCAACGAGGTGCAGCGCGATCTGGCGCAAACGGAAGGCGTCACGGTTCTGATCTACGATCAGACTTGCGCCGCCGAAAAGCGTCGCGGGCGCAAGCGCGGGCAATATCCCGACCCGGACGCGCGCATCATCATCAACGAACTCATATGCGAAGGCTGCGGCGACTGCGGCACGGCGTCGAACTGTGTCGCGGTGCAACCGCTCGAGACCGAATTTGGACGCAAGCGCCGCATAGACCAATCCGCCTGTAACAAGGACTTTTCCTGTCTCGAAGGCTTTTGCCCGAGCTTCGTCACCGTGCATGGCGCGCGCATGAAAAAGGCTCCGCTTCCGAGCGCCGCGGACGCGGCCAGTCAGCCGTCGTTGCCGGAGCCGACGCTGGCCCAGATTGGCCCCACGCCTTACGGCGTGCTGATCGCGGGCTTGGGCGGCACCGGAGTCGTGACGATCTCCGCTCTGCTGGGGCTCGCCGCCCATCTCGAGGGCAAGGGCGTGGGCGTCATCGACATGGCCGGTCTCGCGCAAAAGGGCGGCGCGGTCTATTGCCATGTGAAGATCGGCCGCGCGCCCGCCGACGTCCACGCCATTCGCATCGCGGCGGGCGAGGCCGATCTGATGCTGGGCTGCGATCTCGTCGTCGCGGGCGCGAAGCTGGTGCTTTCCGCCATCGATTCCAATCGCACGGCGGTCGTCGTCAACAGCGCCGAGGTATTCCCCGGTGACATCGAGCGTAATCCCGACTTCATCTTGCCGGCCGAGGAAATCAAACAGGCCATCCGTGGCGTCAGCGGCGCGCGCATCGACTTTTTGGATGTGACCGCGCTGGCGCTGGCGCTGCTTGGCGACTCCATAGCCGCCAATATTTTCATGCTCGGTTTCGCTTGGCAGAAGGGTTATTTGCCGCTTTCCAACAAATCAATCTTGCGGGCCATCGAATTGAACGGCGAATCGGTGCCGATGAATCATCAGGCGTTTAAATGGGGACGACAGGCCGCGCATGACCTCGGCAGCGTCGAAGCCGTGGCTCGTTCGCTCCGCGCGAAGAACGAGACGCGCGAGAAGTCGAAGACGCTGGAGGAAGTGATCGAGCGCCGAGCGGCTTTTCTCGTCGATTATCAGAACACGGCATACGCGCGGCGCTACCAAGCGCGCGTCGAGCGCGTCCGCCAAGCCGAGACGGCGTGCATGGGAGAAGCGCGAGAATTGACGGACGCGGTCGCGCGCTATCTCTTCAAGGTCATGTCCGCCAAGGATGAATACGAAGTCGCGCGGCTTTATACGAACGGCGCGTTTCAGCGCCAGCTCGACGAAAATTTCGAAGGCGATTTGCGGCTTGAGTTGCATCTCGCGCCGCCGATCCCGTTCCTGCAGCCCAAGAACGATTTCGGCGGCTCGCGTAAAATGACATTCGGTCCTTGGATGTTCTCGGCGATGAAAATTCTGGCGCGGCTTAAACGGCTGCGCGGCTCTTGGTTCGATATCACGCGCTTTAACAACGACCGCGTCGTCGAGCGAAAGATATTGGCCGATTACGAGGCGTTGATCGATGAAATCGTCACGCGCCTCACGCCGCGAAATCACGCGACGGCGGTCGCGCTCGCGCGGGTTCCAGAAAAAATCCGCGGCTTCGGCCATATCAAGGCGCGGCATATCGCTCTCGCTCAAGCCGAGGAAGCGCGGTTGCTGATGGAGTTCCGCGCGACCGAGGCGCCGGCCAAGGCCGCGGCGGAATAGTGCGACAGGAAACGTTACGCCGGGGCGAAGCCTCCTTCCAGGACGGGTTTCAGCGCTGCCGCGTCCACTGGTCTTCGCCACAAACATTGGTGCCTTGCACGCAGCCTTCGAGCGTGACGACGGTCTCGCTCTTCTGAGTCAATCGCGCCGAGTAATTCTGTCCGTCCTCTGCGTTATAGATCGTGCCGGACCACAAGTTGTCGCCGCTCTTCTGGAGGCTCAGGATCGGCAGGCCGAGCAGCGCGCGGGAGCGTTGAGCGGGGTTGGGATTATTTTCGTCCTTGGCGTTGCGATCGGGAATTGAATCGATCGAACCGCACAGGCCGGCGCCGCAGTTGTGAATGTTGATAACAGCCTTTCCGTCGCCGACGCGCCATTTGCCGGCCGGACCGGCGAGGGCGGCGACGGGCGGCAGAAGCGTCAGGGCCATGATTAATGCAATGCGCGACGATCCCCTCATTCGTGAGTCTCCATTTCGAATCCGTGGGCTGGGGAGTATAGAACATGAATCCCGCTCGGGGGAAACGTTCGCGCGCGCAAGATTCGCGCTTGCGAAGGACTAGAAGGATCGCATGCCGATAATCGCGCCGNNGGCGGGACGAGCGAAGGACGCCGGCTCGCCGGACGTCTCGCGGGGGAGTCCGAGATTTACGCGGTGATGTCGCTCGCGGGGCGCACTAAAGCGCCGTTGGACGTTGGTCTTCCCACGCGCGTTGGCGGTTTCGGTGGCGTCGATGGGCTGATTCGCTATCTGACCGAAGCCCGAATCGATCGCGTGATCGACGCGACGCATCCATTCGCCGCGCGCATTTCGGCAAATGCGCGGGCGGCTTGCGCCGCGGTCGGCGTGCCGCTCGCGGTATTTTCGCGTCCGCC
>PLZT01000004.1 GCA_003152255.1 Methylocystaceae bacterium
CCGGCTTGCGTCGGAATTCGCAGTTAACTCCGTCGCGACAAATTTGGGTAACGCGGTCGCTGAATTTACACGAAAGCGAAAGCAGTCGGCCTTCACCATTGCAGGCTCGATCCCACAGGGGGCGACGCAAGCCCGCCCCACCGTGTTCTTTTCGTCTCCAAGGCCCGCGATTAGCACGTCGCCACTTACAACGTCATGGCCGCCGAGTTTGTCCCTGTAGTAGCTTTCCCCGATGAAGGCGGCGTCTGTGCCGTCAAAGCCGCCTCCGCGAATATTCTGCAATCGTATAACTCGGACTCCTTCGTCCGTATAATGTTCTGACTTGAGGCCTGAACCGAAAGGTCCGTCACACTTGTCCGTTGTCACCCTCGCCAAGGACAAGACCTGCCAATGCGCGGGCACCTCGCCGAGCCATTCGACGCCGCTGCGCTTCATCGGTGCGCTGGGGTCGAGGCCCTTGGTGACAGCCTGGGAGATGACGGCCTGCCGCTTTTCCTTGAGCAGCGCGATCAGCCGATGTTGCTCTTCCACCAGCGCGTCGATGTTCGCCGTCTCACGGTCGATAAAGACAGCGATCGCATCCTGTTCGTGGGGAGGCGGTTGCACAACGGGTAGATTTTCAATGACGTTCATGCCAATGTTTTGCTGCGTTCCGAAGCTCCAATTAAGCGCGACTGCTTCCTGGAAATTCCGGGAGCGCATGAAGTTCAGGACGAAATAAGGATTCACTCCATCGCCGCAACGAATGGCAGCAAGCGGCGACCATATGTTGAAGCTAATGTCTGTTTCAACGATAGCCGTAATGCCAGTGGTAGCACCCGACTTCACCATGAAGATGTCCAATGGTCGTGGTCTGAATTTTTCTGAAAACCGCCTATCGTCCTCTTCCGAAATGAAACCCCGAATTTTGTCGAAATCGATTTTTCCTCCTGAAACGGCTTCTGCGGAAACGAACGGTATGCCTTCACTGTAAAACGACGGCGTCTCGTGTGGTCCGTCAGTGATCGGCACCGCGACAAGCCTCTTTAGCGAAGTCACTTCCCAATGCTTCGGCACCTTGCCAAGCCAGTCGACGCCGCTGTCCTTGTAAGCATCGTATCGCGGAAAGCTCATGCCGCCAGCCCCTCGATCATGGCCTTGATGCGGTCCGTCACCAGTTTCAGGTCGGCATCGATTTCGGCGAGCGAGCGCGGCGGCTTGAACACATAGAAGTGCCGATTGAACGGGATTTCATAGCCGACCTTGGTTTTCTCCTCGTCGATCCAGGCGTCGGGCGCGTGCGGCAGAACCTCGCGCTTGAAGTAGGTCCCCACCTCCTCCGATAGCGGCACATTCTCCGTGTCGCGCAAGGCGCTGTCGGCCTGTGGCTTGCCCTTTTGCTTGCCCTTCACGCCGAGCACGATCTTGCCCTTGTCGTCGCGCAAGGGGCGCTCGACGGTGATGGTGCGATAGCCGAACGCGTCGTTGGGTAAGATGCGTGACAGCGGCGCGAGTTTGACCTTGCCGCCCTCAGGGGCCTGCGGAGCTGTGTCGCCCGCGATGACAATCGCGCGGCCGACCTCCTTGCCCTCCGCGTCGAACTGGGTCGCGAGTTGCGCTTGGATGAAGGAGCCGAACAGGAGCGTCACGTCGGCGATCTGCTCGTCGCCCATTTCCTTGCGTTTCGAGCCGAGGCTCTTGCGCATCTTGCGCCAAAAGCTCGAAGCGTCGATGAGCTGCACCTTGCCCTTGCGATGCGCGGGCTTGCGGTTGGAGACGATCCAAACATAGGTCGAGATGCCGGTATTGTAGAACATGTCGGTCGGCAAGCCGATGATGGCCTCCAAGAGGTCGTTCTCCAGCACGTAGCTCCGGATTTCGCTCTCGCCCGAACCCGCGCCGCCCGTAAAGAGCGGCGAGCCGTTCAGCACGATGCCAAAGCGGCTGCCGCCATCCTGCGCGGGCCGCATCTTCGACAACAGGTGCATGAGGAAAAGCAGGGAGCCGTCGGACACGCGCGGCAGGCCCGGCCCGAAGCGGCCGTTGAAACCTTGCGACTCGTGCTCCTTGCGAACTTCCTTCTCGACCTTCTTCCACTCTACGCCGAAGGGCGGATTGGAGAGCATGTAGTCGAATTTGCGGTGGGCGTGGCCGTCGTCCGACAGCGTGTTGCCGGCGATGATATTGCCGACATCCTGCCCCTTGATGAGCATGTCCGCCTTGCAGATGGCGTAGGACTCGTCGTTCAACTCCTGGCCGAACATGGTGAGCCGCGCCTTGGGGTTCATGGCCTCCAAATGCTCGCCGGCAACCGACAACATGCCGCCAGTGCCAGCGGCGGGGTCATAGATCGTGCGCACGACGCCGGGCTTGGTCAACGCCTCGTCGTCCTCGACGAAGATCAGGTTCACCATGAGCCGGATGACCTCGCGAGGCGTGAAATGCTCGCCGGCCGTCTCGTTGGAGATTTCCGCGAATTTGCGGATCAACTCCTCGAACACGAGGCCCATTTGGCTGTTGTCCACGACCTCGGGGTGAAGGTCGATCCCGGCGAATTTCTCCGCGACTTGATAGAGAAGCCCATTCTTGGCGAGGCGTTCGATCTGCGTCGCGAAGTCGAACCGCTCGAAAATGTCCCGCACCGAGGGCGAGAAACCCTGCACATAGGCGAACAGGTTCTCGCGAATGTGGTCCTGGTCGCCCATGAGCCGGCGCATGTCGAGGGCCGAGGTGTTGTAGAAGCTCTGCCCCGCCTTGCGCAAAAGGAAGGGGTCAGGGTTGAGCCCGGCCCTCTGCTTGTCGGCCAATTCCGCCAGCACGGCCGCCTTGGTCGGCTCCAGCACGCAGTCGAGACGCCTGAGCACCGTGAACGGCAGAATGACCTTGCCGTAATCGGATTGCTTGTAATCGCCTCGCAACAGGTCGGCGACGGACCAAATGAAGGCGGACAGGGACTGGTGGTTCACGTTGGCTCGATCCGGTGACGGAAAACGGCAGGACCTCAAGGAGTGGCCCCGACTCAAATCACGGCGAGTATGGTTCGCGCTGCGCCGGGGAGCAAGGTTGAGGCCGGGAATGGGGACGAACGAAACGCGCGCCATCTGGTGCGGCTTTTTGCCTCTTTCTCGGCAACTTGTTGCGCTGGGGCGCTGTCCATCAAATAATCACAGTGAGAAACCTCGGCGGCGTAGCGAAACTGCTGAAGCGTAATGTGTGATCGGCGTAATTTCCGGAGGGATTTGAAAATGAGACTTTGCAGCCATGTCGTCACCTGCGATAGCGGCCTCGCGCCGAATCCGTTCCATGGTTACTGCACCTCGGCCGTGTGCACGCCAAGCCATATGAACGCTAGGCTTGAAAAGTGCGAGTGGCTTGCCGACTGCGCTAGGCAGACCAAGAACCAAGAGCAAGGAGATCGCGAGCCGAAATCACATTCTGGCGCGGAAACTCAGTCTTGTGGCAGAGGTTGCCGTTGAGAATGGCGCTGTTGCGGGTCGGCATCGACTCAGGATCAGGCGGCATGGATGGCCCGCTGTTCGCGGATGGGGCATTCGAATTTGTGCCTATTCCCGACTCGACGGGGCTAAATGAGCAGACCTATGGCAACTATATCGGGCGCACCGGCCATCGGCTATCCGAGTTCTTCCCGCCAGTCCGCCAACCTGCAATGCGCTCTCAGAGCATGCACCTCGATCCAGAATTTACTTCCTGCACCTACGGCGATCCTACGTCGCCCAAAGCCGGTCTCCGCCGCTTATCAGAGGGCGACCTACTCGTGTTTTATGCTGGGCTGCGGGGATACGGCTGTGATTTTCCGCCAGGGCTCTACCTCATCGGCTATTTCGAGGTCGCGTTCGCTGGCTTCGCGCATGACCTGAATGAAGAACAAATTCGCGCATGCAGCGGCAACTTCCATGTCCGCTATGAATCAGTCTTTCTTGATCAACGGGACCGCTTGGTATTGGTCAAGGGCGGTTCGGGAAGCCGGTTGTTGACGAAGGCGGTGAAGATCAATGTCATTGGCCGGGACCGGGCGAGAAGACCACTCAAAGTGCTCTCCCCTGAAATGCAGCAGATTTTTGGGGACTTCGATGGCAAGCTAAGCTTCCAACGCAGCCCGACCCGATGGGTAGCCGCCGAGTATGTCCTGGGTGCCGCGCGTTTTGTGCGAGGGCTGGCGTGACCCCTTTTATCAGCGGCTATCCAATGTGAGCCACAATTGATTCGAGGCCTAATTTCGTCGAATGCGGGCCCATTTTCCAATCGCTTCCACCGGCGAAAATCCGATTGCCCGGGCGAGGTCCAGAAACTCGACCACATCAATCCGCCGTTGGCCGCTCTCCACTGTTGCCACGAACGACTGATACCGGTTGAGCTTTTTCGCAATTGCCGCCTGAGTCAGACCAGCAGCCTTACGCTCCTCAACCAGGAGCGCTCTTAAGGCCTCGTGCCTTGCCGAATGAATGGTTCGCGACATGCCCTGCCCGACGAAAAACAGGACTGGACAATTAATCGCGTTTCCGGATTATCTAAAAACCAGATATTCTGCCATAATTGAAGTCTTGCAGATCAAACTGCAGCACACCGAGCGTCAAGGAGGTTGATCGCGCCAAGGGGTTCTGGCCTGTAGTCCCCGAGCAATGCTCTATGGAGATCGTCGATTTCGTGACCGCTTTGTCTCGACAAAGCACTGCAGTGACGATGGCTTCGGCACTGAAAGCAGCGGGCTGATGGCCATCTCGAAGGGGCCCCGATGAGCCACCCGCCGCCAGATCAGGGCGATTGTCGCTACGGTGATGACAACCTTTGCAGCTATCGCGAATACGTAATGCCAAAGGACGATTAAACGCGATGTCCGCCTTCGCTCGCAACATCAACATCGACTATTCAGGCGCGCAGACGCCGACCGCTTACAGCGAGCTATCGTCATGACGGTTCCATTAGTGCTGGCTGACCACATGCTGCAGGCTGCGCTCCAATATCTGGAGAACGGGCAGGTAGACGCCCTCCTGGAGGTGCTCCGGCTGTGCCCCGAGATTATGCAGATGCGCAATCGAGGCAGAGGCATGATCCACGCCGCAGCGGAAATCGGTCGCGCCAATCTTCTCGCGGCGCTTCTGGATTCGGGTGCCGACCCCAATATGTGCGACGGTGAGTGGAGCGACTACGACAACAACTTTCGGCCGGGCTTCGTGCCCCTCGATTATGCTGCGAGATGCGGCCATTTGGATTCCGTTACTCTTCTGCTGACGCGTGGAGCGGACGCGACAGCGGCCACTCATTGCAACGGCACACCCTTGCATTTGGCAAAGAATGCGGAGATCGCGGAGGCGCTGCTGAAGGCTGGCTCCGACCCCAACGCCCACTGCTGGGAGAGACACTTCGACGAGGAAACTCTTGGCTGGTATTTTATCGCAACTTCACTTCACAACGTGGGGAACGGTACAGACATAATCCAGACCTTGGTCCGTCACGGCGCAAAGGTCGATGCTTCTGAAGAAATCACGGGGCGAACACCGCTGCACTATGCGGCAGCGCGCGGCTTTGCCGAAACAGTGAAGGCACTACTTGATTTGGGGGCTGATCCCAACGCAGTGGGCGAAATGCGCGGATATTCAGTGCGCTGGCGAATGTCTCCGCTTCATTATGCGGCTGCAAGCGGACATGAATGCATAGTAAAAATTCTGGTGCGATCGGGAGCCAAAACCAACGCGATGGCCGACTATGCGCAAGATGGCGGAATCAGTTATCAATTATCGCCACTTCACTATGCGGCGCGGGAGGGACACGAAAACGTCATTAGATCACTTTTGCATGAGGGGGCTCGAGCGAATGCGCGGGGAGGCCCGGAAAGAGAGACTGCTGCCGAAATGGCACGAGCAGCGGGGCACGAAAAAGTTGCGTTGATCCTCGGAACATGACGAATTTCTTGTCCGCGAAAGTTTTGATTAGTCGAACCATAGATGCGCGCGAGCCGAATGCGCGACATGCGGATGAAAAGATACGGAAGGCTTTGGCGCGAGGTCGCGGTCGTCATGGTCAGCCCTTCACCTTCGCGCGGACCTCGCTCTCTTTGTGAAAGACGTATTCCGCCGCGCTGGCGTGATCGGCGACTTCGCGTAGGTCATCGCCGCCATGGAAGCCACTGCGCCGAGTTCATTGCGGAGAACGGCGGCGGGGCGAGCGTGAGGTTGAGGAAGGGCGGCACAGGTCATGCCAAGGAACCATACAGAAACGTTTTGAAGGCGCACACGGACGGGTGTTGCCGCGAAAATGTTCTCGCGTAGAAAAGCACAGTTCCGCCAGATTGCCGCGCTACCCATTTCGACGCTAAAATTCGACGTTGATTCGAGGCATTATTCAGCGTCTCGCCCTAATGCCCGGAGGAGTGATTGCACATGCTACAATCTGATCCCTTTCTCCTTTCTGCGGCGGAAATAGCGACCACAGAAGCGATGCGCGCTGACGGGACGATCCCACAAGACTGGCGTTACATTGATATTCCCTGGCAGCACGCGGCGATTTTCGATAAGATTGTCGAGATCGGTGGCGCAGATATGCGGGTTCTGAACTGCAGCCAGCGCGACGATAAAAAGTGCGGGCAAGTCGTTTTCGGCCCGGAAGCATCAAAGCGCATCAACGAGCGAGCCTTCGAAATTCGCGTTCTTTTCAAGACCACCGCCTATAAAGCGAAAGCTGACACCATGGCCATTGAAGAGGCGGCCTGATCGCATCACGGCGACCGTCGCTTCGTAGATCCTTGCTGGCGCAACTTGCGCCAGCAGCGCCCTCGCACAGCGCTAACATAGGAGCGGCCCTGAAAGATATGTCAATTATAATCAATGTGTTATAGATTTATTTCGTGCCCAATTCTGGCTTGTGCCCAACTTTTGCCCGATAAGCGCTGCTGAACGCGAGCGAACGTCACAGAACGCGAACTGCAGAAATCGGAAATTCGCAGAAAGCGCGAGCGAGCCCTGTCGAGATCATCACGGGCCGCCAACAACCAAAAAACACGAAAACGTCCAAAGACGGAACTGAAAGAACTGACAAAACCCGGCGATGGCGCGGGGGTGCGAGAGCGCCGGGGAGCAGACTTATGCGTCGCCCTTGCGGCCGAGCAGACTCTCTACAACGTCAATAGACGCGGGCTTCGTCAGGTGAAGATCAAATCCCGCTTCAAGGGTCCGTTCACGCACGCCGTCTTGACTCCACCCCGTGACCGCCACCAGCAGGAGGTCGCGTCCTTCCGGTAGCTCGCGGACGCGACGCGCGGTTTCATAGCCGTTCATTCCGGGCATGCCCAGGTCGAGCAAGACGATTTCCGGCTCGAACTCGACGAGCGTCAAAATGCCCGCAAAGCCATCATAGGTAGTCCGAACGTCGCAGCCAAACAGCCTGAGCAGCAGTGTGAGACTGTCGGCTATGTCATGATCGTCGTCGATCACCAACACTCGGCGCGGCGCGACGGAAGTCGGCTCCGGGACCGTCTCCGGCTTGCTTTGGCTGACCATCGCAACCGGCATATGCACAATAAATTCACTCCCCCGCCCAAGCCCGTCGCTGCGAGCCTCAACCCGACCACCGTGCAGGTGCGCCAATCTGCGCACGAGTGTAAGCCCAATGCCCAGCCCGCTTTGCGTGCGGCCTTCCACGTTGGCTCCTTGCGTAAAGATGTCGAATACATGTGGCAGCATATCCGGGTGAATCCCAATGCCATTGTCACGCACGCGCACCACCGCCTCATTACCCGAGAGCCAGGCTTCGAGACAAATCTGGCCATCATTGGGGGTGTATTTGGCGGCGTTATTGAGAAGGTTTGCAAAGATTTGGCCAAGCCGGACGCGATCTGCGTCTACAATCACGGGCAGAGATGGCAGCTCGACGACGAGTTGGTGGCCAGCCGCCTGAATCGCCGGTTGGCTCGTGTCGAGAGCGTGACGCAGTATTTCGCAGAGGTCGACTCGCTCTCTCCTCAGATGGATTTTCCCATGGGTGACGCGAGACACATCTAGGAGGTCGTCCACGAGGCAGACGAGATGGTCCACCTGCCGCTCGATTATCGTCAGCAGCGAAAGGTTCCTTTCCTTGGTGGCGAGGCCATCGTCGTTCGATTTGCGCAGTACGTAGACGGCATTTCGGATCGGAGCCAGCGGGTTCCGCAACTCGTGCGCCAGCATCGCTAAGAACTCGTCTTTGTGCCGATTGGCTCCCGTCAGCGCTGCCTCAGCTCGGACTAAATCATCAATGTCCGTGCAACTTCCAGCCCAACGTACAATTTGTCCGTCACCATCGCGACGAGGCAGCGCGTGCACCATAAACCAGCGATAGGAGCCGTCCGCTGCGCGCAGACGATGCCGCACTTGGCAGGAGTCGCCATCCTGCAGCGCCTTCCTCCACACACGCTTTGAGGCGTCTAAATCTTCGGGATGCACCGCCTGCATCCATCCCTTGCCAAGCGATGCGCTCGGCGTCATGCCGGTGTAATCGCTCCATCGATCGCTAGTGAAGACATTCGCGCCCCTCGCGTCGCATTCGAAAACGATACTGGGCAGGGCCTGAGTCAGGCTCCGGAATCGCTCCTCACTCGCGCGCAAGGCCTCTTCAGCATGCCTGTGCGGCGTCCGATCTAGGGTTGTGCCGACGAAGCGCGAAGCGCGGCCGTTCTGAAAAACAGTCTGGCCCGTCCCAGAAATCCAGCGCTCGATACCGTCTTGGATGCCAATGACGCGAAACTCCGAGGAAAACGCCCCAAAGCCATTCGAATCCAGCGCACGATTTATTGCGGCTTGCACGGTGGCGCGGTCATCAACGTGGATGGCGTTTAAAAAGCTCTCGAAATTGACCGATGCTCCCGCCGGCACGCCCCAATGAGCACAAACCCGGTCTTATGTAGCAGCCACCAC
>PLZT01000087.1 GCA_003152255.1 Methylocystaceae bacterium
GCCTGAAGAGCAGGACTCTTCCCTGCGCTCGCCGATGTGCGCGAAGCGCTGATTGGAACCATTGCCGCCGCGAGACGGTCGATGTGGCGCGCGGCCAAATCCTCGCGGTCCGGATTTACTTCGAGAGGTGAGCGACGAACTTTCGCCATTCCTGCGAAAGGCTCGCGGCGTAACTCGTATAGAACGAGTCGGAGAAAGATTCGCCATTTTCCATGCGCCGCAAGAGTTTGGCGAACGCGCCCGGATCGCGCTCGCGCAGGCACGCGACGAACATCGCAGCTTCTCGATAGGCGAGGCGCTGGCGAAAGGTGACGAAATCATCGCGTGACGGATTGCGCGGCGGTTCGATTTCGAAGCGGATCGACGCGAAATCNNCTCGGCGGACGGGCGGAAAAGAGCGAGGATCGCCAGCCGAACAGATGCGTGTGAGACAGTTCGTGCGTCAGAACGCCGGGAAGCCGCGCGCGCTCCTTCCCACACAGCGTCGGCGACAAGAGGACGCGCCCCGAGCGGGACACGGCGGCGATGGCGGGGTTTTCGAGTCCGTTCGCNNCGCTCTCCAACACGGGCAGGTCTCTTGGGTCATTGAAGAGCGCGACGAGATAGTGGCGCAGCATTGGGACGGCGGTGACGGCGATGCAACTTGCCGTGACCAACGCAAAAGTCGAGACGGCGGCGATCTTGATAAAGCGATGCGAGGTCATGCGTCACGTCAGTGCAAGGATTTCGTCGACCCAGGCGGGAACCGCCTCGCTCGCTGGTCCATAGCGCCTCTCGTCGAATTGATTGGCGTTGTCGGACGGCTCCAGATTGATCTCACAAGTCCGAATGCCAAGCGCGTGCGCCTCGGACACGAATCCAGCAGCCGGGTAGACCGAGCCAGATGTGCCGATGGCCACGAAAAGATGGACTTTCCGCAAGGCGGCATAAATCTCGTCGATCTCAAGCGGCATCTCGCCGAACCAGACGACGTGAGGCCGGAGGACGCCGATCCCACCGCAGGCCGGGCAACGATCCCGAAGGCCCAGATCCTCGCGCCACGGATGTATTGCCTCACATGCGGCGCATCGCGCCTTCAACAGTTCGCCGTGCATGTGGATGACCTGCTTGGAGCCGGCGCGTTCATGAAGGTCATCGATATTCTGGGTGACGAGCATCAGCTCGCCTCCCCTCCCGGCCAGAGCCGTCTCCAATCGAGCAAGAGCAAAGTGGCCCGCGTTGGGGGTGGCCGTGATGAGATTGCGGCGACGCGCATTGTAAAACGCATGCACGTCCAGAGGATCACGTGCGAACGCCTCGGGCGTGGCAAGCTTCATCGGATCGAACCGTGCCCAGATGCCCGTGCCATCCGTGTCGCGGAATATGCCCAGGCCGCTCTCGGCGGAAACCCCGGCGCCCGTGACTATGAAAATCCTCATGCTCACCCTCTACCGCTCGAGGCGCGGCCAGACCGCCATTTTCAATTCGAATCCGGCTGTCATCACGTAAAATAATGTCTTTGGGGCGAACGTCACGATATCAGGCGCCAGCTAGCAAATGACTGCGTCGCGGCTATTCGCCCCCTTCCGCGTCGCGGGACATGAACTCCCCAATCATATCGTTATCGCGCCGATGTGCCAATATTCAGCCGAGAATGGCCGCATGACCGACTTTCCGACAGCCCCAACGTGATGCCTTATGCTTTGACTCGAAGGAGGAGCCGCCGTGTGCACGAAAACCGACAGCCAGGAGATCACCAAGATTTCCTATTATGCGCACTGGACAAAAGAGTCCGTGCGCTACAACGACACGGACCGCCAAGGACACGTTAATAACGCCGTCTTCGTCACGTTTCTTGAAGCGGGGCGCGTCTCCCTCCTTTACAATCCTAAAGAGCGGGCTCTGACGCCCGAGGCGACTTCGTTTGTGCTCGCCAACCTTGTGTTGAATTTTCGCGCGGAAATCCTTTGGCCGAGCGAAGTTCGGATCGGGACGACGGTTTCTCGCATGGGCAACAGTTCCGTGACTTTTAGCCAGGCCCTGTTCGTCGGCGACAACTGTGTTGCGACAGCGCAAACCGTCTTGGTTCTCGTAGACGACGCAACGCGCAAGTCGCGGTCCCTACCGGATCAAATGCGGCAGGAATTGAAAAAATGGCGGCATCGAAACGGGAGTTCGGAGAATGTTGGAACGAGCGACTCGTGATCCAAATTTTGCCGCCACATTCAACTTTTCGTAGCAGAACTTTCCTTTCGGAGCCTGTCGAACTCCCATTGCTTCCGCGCCACAAGTCCCTACCGTGCATGCTCGTCGAGAAACCGGCGACACGCATCAAAATCCTGCTGATAGCCTTCTGGCAACGTCACTTTCTTGCCGCGCGCGAGGCTTTGCGCGTAGGCGATCATTTTGTCAGTAGGCGCCTTCGACCGAGTAGATCGCTCATCATATGCGCTCGTGGCTGGCGCGGCAGATTTCCTTGTAGGCGCCTGAGCCGTCTTCGTTCCGCGACTGGGGCGAAGCGGCTTAGCGTCCTTCAGGTTGGCGCGGCTGCCCGCCTGTCCGCCAACGC
>PLZT01000099.1 GCA_003152255.1 Methylocystaceae bacterium
CCGCCGCGATCGAAGCCGTTCTTCGGCCTGTTCTTGGCAAGGACGCCCTGCTAGTCACCGACGGCTGCACCAGCTATCCACCTTGCGCCGTCGCGTTGGGCGTCAGCCATGAAGCGCTTAACCAGACCGCAGGCGAGCGGGTGCGCGGCGATCTCCATATTCAGACGGTCAACAGCCGCCATGAGCGCCTCAAGGACTTTCTCCGTCGCCACCGCGGCATCGCCACCAAATATCTCGACAGCTACCTACGGTGGTATCACCTCGCCGTCCTCCCTCGCACTCCTTCACCCCGCGCGGTCCTCGCCGCAGCCGCGGTGATGCTGAATGTGAAGCCCGCGTGCATAGCTAATGCGAATTGAGCCATGATTTTTGAGTTTTTGGGCTCTCCGTGGCGTTTGGCGCTGTTGGTCCTGGCGTTTGGCGCGGCCCTCGCCTATACGCGCTTTGCCAAATGGTCCCGGTATTTGACGACGCCAAGCGCCCTGTTGTTGCTGCTCATGGCCTTTGGGCTGGTGGGGCATATGTTGGCAATTTCGCTGGAAGCGCACTTTCCGACGCAGCCGGACGATATTGAGGCGCCGGACGGGATCGTCGTGCTCGGCGGGTCGGTCGGGGAAATGCTCGGCGACCGGAGCGGTCGCATTAACTTCGCCATGGCGGCGGGGCGCGTGACCACGCCGATCGAATTGGTTCGGCGCTTTCCCAAAGCGAAGTTAGTGTTCACGGGCGGGTCGGCCTCGGTGGACGGCTCGCCCGTCAGCGAAGCACAGGCGGTGCGGCAAATTTGGCGCGCGGTCGGGGTCGACCGGCGTGATACTATTTATGAGGATCGTTCTCGCGACATCCTCGAAAGCGCGGCGTTCACCCGTGATCTGGTGAAGCCTATGAAGGGTGAGCGCTGGCTGCTCGTCACCTCGGCGATGCATATGCCTCTCGCCATTGGCGTTTTTCGTAAAGCTGGCTTTCCGGTGATCGCCTATCCGGTCGATTTTCGCGCCAGCGGCGATTTCTGGCGACCGCGCGTCCCCGAATATACCGGCGAAGCAATTGCAACGGTCGATCTCGCCACGCATGAATGGCTCGAACTCCTCACTTATCGCCTGACGGGGAAGACGGACAGCCTGTTTCCCGCGCCTTGAGGCCGCCAAGGCCGCCGCGAAAACCAACGCCTGGCTCCACCGGCCAATTCAAGCTCAAGAAATCCAGCCTCAAAATCAAAAACCGGCTGTCTCAAAAGCGCGCCATGCGCCGGCGGCTTGAAGACAAGCGATCCGTGGGACGCGCGTATTTTGCAATCGCGCATTGCAACGGCCATTTGTCCATATCATTGAAAGGAAGGAGTTTGATTGATGGGCATGCGATCCTCCGGGGAAGTTTGGATAAGGCTTATCCCCCTCGGTCCGGTAATTGGAGACGGCCGTGCCTTTGTCGCTCAAGAACAAAATGCCCACAAATTCCCAGGCCAGCCGCCGGAAGCATGACCGTTCACCCTCGCTCGCCAAGTGTAAGCGTCGGACGACGACGGGCGACGCCGCGATGGGGCCAAAGGCGCCGTCTTCTTCCGTTCTTAGAACTTGGGAAGAAGCCATAATTATCGCTTTCCGAAAGTACGCCTTGCTTCCGCTGAATGATTGTCTGCATGCGCCGCAAGCGATCATCCAGCGTCTTAATGGGCTCGTCGCTGGGATCGCTTTCGCTATCCAATGCGCCGAACGGAAGCTGTCGATGGCGGAGCCGCGCGCAAAACGGCTCGACAACGCCAGAGCCGACGGCCAAGACCGCTATCATGAGGCCCGGCAAGCCGCCGGCACCGGCGCGCTCCTCGACCGCCTCACGCATCACGTGCATATCCTTGAGATGAATGGGGACAGTTATCGGCTCGCTCAAAGCAAGCGCCGGTCACGCCAGGCAAAGGTCGAGCCTGCCGTCGCGGACCTGCCACCACCACAAGCGCCCCCGCCTAGAAAAAACCGCGACAAGCAAAAAGGCCCCTGATATCGGGGGCCTTTTTGCTTGCATCCCTGCTGCACTTTCGCACCGGCCAACCGCTGCAATAACTCTCCGGCGTTGACACCTGACCAGTCGAACGGCAGTCGTCGAATTGATCGCGGCGACGAAGACGAAAACCGGTCTCACGGTCCGTTGCGAACTCGACGAAAACACCTACGCCAAAGGCGCCAAAGTCAGCGACGCCGAAATGGCCGCGCTCAACATCTCCGGCGATGAATTCCATCCAGAATGGAATTACACCATCGCACCGCGTCCGACCCCAGACTCAACATGAAGCAGTTATTTCGCGGCATTACCTAAGCTCCGCCTCGTCAATCTGTTTGCCTTTGAAACCGGCATTGGCGAGTTGACCGACAAGGCCATTCATAAAATCAGCGTCCGCAGTCCCGAGCGTCTGCGCGAGGAGCACGTGACCGACGACCTTGTCTGGATGATCTGGCGCAATGTTCGTCGCCGCGCCATCCTTCATGACCTTCATCCGCGGCGCCGTTTGCGCAGCCTTACGATCAAAATATCTGCGAAGCGCCGTCCGCTCCGGCTCGGTCGGCTCGCGGCTCGGTTTCCCCGCGTCTAACTCAGCGTTCTTCGCTTTCATTTCAGGTCGACTTCTTCATGCTCGGCCGTTTGTCCCCGCCTGAAAAGCCACCGCCCCGCCATGCGCGAGAGACGCACGGAGGCTTTGAAATAACGAAAAGCGAACACCGCCGAGGAAACGGCCGGCATTGCGCGTCCCCTAAAAAGCGCTCGGCGCTCTCACAACATTGTTGTTATCGTCACATAATTCTTGGGACTTGTCTTGCAGGGCCAGCGCAAGCGCTGCGGAGAGCCCACCTTCATTGCGCCTATCGCCTGTCAAAACAATCACGAGCGTGCGTAAGACGATGGCGACGTCGAGCCGCGGCGATGCATTGCGCACATACCATTCGTCCAGCGCGTTCTTTTCTCCGGCGGTGACAAGCTTGCCGCCATGGATTTGCGCCCACCCCGTGAGCCCCGGCGCTATGCTCAGACGCAGGCTATGCTCGGCCGGCTGGTCAACGAGCAGGAGGGGGCGCGGGCCGATCAGCGCCATGTCCCCCATGACGACATTAAAAAGCTGGGGAAGCTCGTCAAACCTAGTGGCGCGGAGAAACCGACCAACGGGCGTGAGGCGCTCCGCGTCTTGGAGGCGGCGCCCACTTGCGTCGACCGCATTGCGCATGCTCTTGAACTTGTAAATATAAATCGGGCGCCCGTTTCGTCCGATCCGACGCTGCCAGAATATTACGGGCGCGCCAAGGTCAATCCTTACAAGCAGGCCTGCAAGCGCGAACAGGGGCGAAAAAGCCAGCATAAGAACCGCCGCGAGCACCCGCTCAACCAAGCGCTTTACTGTGAAATACCCGTTGCTGCCGCTGGCAGGCGCCTCCTTGATGCTATGGTCATCCGCGACGATTTCCTCTTGCTCGCGCGAGTAGACGCCAATTTGTTCAGCGAGGATCTCCAGTTCCAGTCCGCGTTCGAGGCAGAGCGTCTGCAGACGATCGAAGAACTCCAGCGCCTTATCGCGTTCGCGTTCGCAAATAACGAAGCCGTGGACGTCGACCCCATGCTGCGACAAATCGTCGAGGAGCGGCGTCGCCTCTCCCGTGTCGCCCATGATGACATGCCCGAAAATTGAACGCCCGTGCAGAGTCCTATTTTCATCAAGGATCGCGACGACGCGCCGATTGTCGGCCGCGAATGTATCGAGGAGACGAATATAGAACCAGGCAAGCCGCCCGGCGCCAACGATAATGACGCCGCGCTCCTTGTCGTGAGGAACGTCTGACACCGCCGCAACTTCCTGGCGATGAAGGACGGTGCGAAACAGCAGCCGAGCGCCAATCAAGGCTGCGGTCAGCGCCAGGAAATGGATTGGCGGGATCGATCGCGGGATTGATTCGAGGCGTGTAAGCGTGAAAACGAGAATCGTGGTGGCTGTCACCGCACAGGCGGAGGCTTTAGCGATTTGAATTGCGTCATGAAACGAGAAGAATTTCGGCAACCCGTCCGCCACTCGAAACTGAATACAAAACAACGCCGAAAAACCAGTTGCAGCGCCTATGTAGATTGCATAGGGCTCCAGATGAACTTCAGGGGAGAAAGGCGCGTCTCGCAACAAGAAGGCGACGCCGGGGGCAAGAAAAGCCAGTAAGAGGTCCGCAACCGCGAGCCGGCGGCTTAGTATGCTCTTCGAGGAAGGCAGAAGGCGTCTTCGCATAATTCAACCCGCAGCAGAAAGGGTTAGAACCCAAATTCAGTTAATATTGGGCCTGGTTAGCCGAAACCAGTTTGGAGCGAGGACTCAACCTGTGCAAAATGGCTGAATTGTGGCCGCCGAATGAGGCAATTTTTGGTAGCGGAAAATTCAGCTCTCCGGAACAAAACAGGCGAAATCCCAAAGCTCTTTTATGAGCCACTTGCAAAATTCATCGAACACGTGATTTTTTCATCGCCAATTGGCTCGCGGTGGCCGCAGGTCAGGCGGGCGCCGGCGTG
>PLZT01000740.1 GCA_003152255.1 Methylocystaceae bacterium
CGAATTTTCCATCGGCCGGTCGCTGCGCGACGTCTTGTCGAGTTCGGTGATGATCAACAACAACCGCATTCTGGCCAATGTCGCCGCGGCCTCCCTGCTCGGCGGCGTTCCCGAACGAATCTGACGCGCAAGCATGACCGAAGCTCCGTTCCTCCTCACCCGCGAGGCCCAATGAACATCGCGATCAATCCAATCCGCGACTGCAGCGCCGATACGAGCGGCCTGCTCGACTATCTGTTTCGACCCATGGGCGTCGCCGGCGTCTACGCCCGCACCGCCATCTATGAGCGCGTCATGGAGGGGCTGCAGCGCGCGATTTCGAACGAACGTCCGGATCGGGCGGAGGTGTTCCGCTTTCCACCGGTCATGAGTCGACGTCAGCTCGAAGACGCCGGCTATCTCAAGAGCTTTCCGCAATTGCTCGGCTGCGTCTGCGCCCTGCGTGGAACCGAACGGGAGATTCTCGACGCCGCGGACCGTTCCGGGACAGACGATGACTGGACCAGCGCCACGTGCTCGACCGATCTCGTTCTGAGCCCGGCGGCGTGCTATCCGGTCTATCCCATCGCCGCCGCGCGGGGACCAGCGCCGGAAGAGGGCTATATTTTCGACGTCGCGGCGGACTGCTTTCGGCACGAGCCATCGCGCGATCCCGATCGTCTGCAGTCTTTCCGCATGCGTGAATTCGTGCGGATCGGTTCGCCCGAGCAGGTTCTCGCCTTCCGCGCGAGCTGGATCGATCGCGCCCAGGCGATCGCGACGCGGTTGCGTTTGCCCCATAGGCTCGAAACCGCCAGTGATCCCTTCTTTGGCCGAGTCGGCCAGTTGATGGCGGCGAATCAATTGGAGCACGCGCTAAAATTCGAGTTGCTGGTCCCGCTGCGCTCGGCGGAGGAGCCCACCGCTTGCATGAGCTTCAACTACCACAAGGAACACTTTGGCGAGATTTTCGGCCTCGCCGGCGCGCAAGGCGAGCGCCTCCATACGGGATGCGTCGCTTTCGGCGTCGATCGACTCGCGCTGGCGCTGTTCGCGAACCACGGGCTCGAGCCGAACCTCTGGAGCGCCGACGTGCGCGCCGTTCTGGACCTAGGCGCCCTTTGACTCACCGCCTCTCGCAATTAGGAAGATAGCCTTGGAAACGATTAAGAAAATCGAATTCAACATCGCCGACCACGCGACGCTTAAACCCGCGCCGATCAACGCCGACTGGATTATCGAAGGCGCGCCCGTCGCGCGCAATGCTTTGCTGTCGCGCAGCGAGGACGGATCCGCCTTCACGCTGATCTGGGATTGCACGGCGGGTCTGTTCGAATGGCGCTACAGCATCGACGAGACCGTTTACATTCTCGAAGGGTCGGTGATCGTCGAGGACGCGGCGGGCGGGACCCGTCGCCTCGAGGCCGGGGCCACCGCCTTCTTCCCCGCGGGCTCGCGAGCGGTATGGCGGGTGGAGTCCTATGTGCGCAAGGTCGCCTTCTGCCGCAAACCCATGCCGCGCGGCTATCTCTTGGCGAAAAGAGTCGCCAAGGCGGCTTTGCAAAAGATCGGATTGCGCAAGTCCGGAGATGACGGCATGGAAATGTTCGATGTAGCGAGCTGACGTCTAAAATTTTTCGTCGGCCGGCGAATCAATCCCGCGGCTCACGCAAGGTTCGACATGAACAACATCGAGACCGTCTCCCGCGCGCCAACCCAGACCTGGACTTACTTCGAAGGTATATGGCGCGAGGGCAATCTGCCGATTCTCGGCGTGCGTAGCCACGGCGCCTGGCTTGGCTCCGTCGTCTTCGACGGCGCCCGCGCCTTCGAGGGCGTGACGCCCGATCTCGACAAACACCTCGCGCGCGTGAACCGCTCGGCGGCGAATATGCTGCTCGATCCGGTCGTGTCCGTCGAACGCTGGCAGGAACTCGTCGCCGACGGCTTGCGGCGCTTTCCGAAGGACGCGCAGCTCTATATCAGGCCAATGTATTGGCCGGAGCAGGGCTTAGGCGGCGGCGTGCGTTTCGATCCAACTTCGACCAATTGGTGCCTGTCGATCTACGAGGCGCCGATGCCGGCGCCGCGCGGCGGCGCGGTGGCCTTGTCGCCCTTTCGCCGTCCCACCGCCGAATCGGCGCCCGTCGACGCCAAAGCGAGTTGCCTCTACGCCAATGGCGCGCGCGCGTTGATCGAGGCGGCGCGGCGCGGCTTCGACAATTGCCTCTTGCTCGACGCGCTCGGCAATGTCGCGGAATTCGCCAATTCCAACGCCTTCATGGCCAAGGACGGCGTGGTCCTCACGCCAGCGCCAAATGGAACCTTTCTCGACGGCGTGACGCGCCAGCGCGTCATCGGACTTTTGCGCGCGGCCGGCGTCGAGGTGGTCGAGACGATTCTGTCCTATCGCGATTTCGAGGCGGCGGACGAGATTTTCTCGACCGGCAATTTTCAGAAGGTCGCGCCGATGACGCGCATCGACGAGCGCGAGTTACAGCCGGGACCGATGTACGAAAAGGCCCGCGCGCTCTATTGGGAGTTCGCGCATCAAACGGCGCCCCGATTGAGCGCGGCGTCCTGAAGCCGCGCGCTATCCCGTCGCCAGGGCCGCCTTACGAATGGCCGCGAGACTAGCGGTCGGCGTGATTCGATCCGGATCCATCTTCACATGCACGATGGCGGGAAGCTTTGACGCGCGCGCGGCTTCGAAGGCGCTCGCGAAATCCGCGGTCTTCTCGACCGTAATTCCAAAGCCGCCAAACGCCCGCGCATAGGCGGCGAAATCGGGGTTGCGCAAATCGGTCGCGATGACCCGCCCCGGAAAATGCCGCTCCTGATGCATGCGGATCGTGCCGTAGCTAGCGTTGTCGCAGACGATGACCACAATAGGCAGTTCATATTGCACGGCCGTCGCGAACTCCTGCCCGTTCATCAGGAAATCGCCGTCGCCGTTGATCGACACGATGAGCCGGCCGGGAAAAAGCTGCTGCATCGCCACCGCCGCCGGGACGCCATAACCCATGCTGGCGGAGGTCGGCGCTATATGCGCCCCGAAGCGCCGAAAGCGGTAATAGCGATGAATCCAGGAGGCGTAATTGCCCGCGCCATTGCAGATGATCGCGTCGTCTGGAAGGTTGTCGTTCAGCCACAGCATGACCCGGGCGAGATCGACATCGGCGGACGGCGCGCTTTGTGACGAAAAGCCCAGATAATTTTCATGCGCGAGAATCGTTCTCTCGTGCCAGGCAATGTTCTCCGGCGGACGCAAATCGCGCAGCGCCCGCGCGAAGGCGCGCGGCGACGCGTGAATGGCGAGATTGGGCGCGTAGACGCGGCCGAACTCCTCCGTCTGCGGATAGACATGAACGAAGGTCATGCGCGGCGAGGGAATATCGAGCAGGCGATAGGATTGCGAGGGAATTTCCCCGAGCCGCCCGCCAACCAGCAACAGAAGATCGCTGTCTTGCACGAGCTTTATCAGCTCGGGATTGGCGTTGAGGCCGAGATCGCCGGCGTAGCGCGGGTCGAGCGCGTCGAACAGCGGCAAACGTCGATAACTTGTCGCGACAGGCATGTCGAAACGCTCGGCGAATTCATGCAGGGCGCCGCGCGCTTCCTCGTCCCAGCGCGTTCCTCCTAGAATGAGAAGGGGGCGCGAGGCCGCCGCGANNGGCGCCGCGCGAATGCGCTCCTCGAGCATGTCCTTGGGCAAGGACAGCACGACTGGACCGGGGCGGCCCGCGCTGGCGAGGGCGAAGGCGCGCGAGACGAATTCATTTACGCGCGACGCATCGTTGATTTCCGCGACCCGTTTGGCTTCGCCGCCGAACATGGCGGGATAATCGACCTCCTGAAACGCCCCGCGACCGCGCGCGAAGCGCTCGACCTGGCCGATGAAGAGGATCATCGGCGTCGAATCATGGGCGGCGATATGCACGCCGGCGAAGGCGTTGGCCGCTCCCGGCCCGCGCGTCACGAAGCAAATCCCGGGCTTGCCGGTGGCCTTGCCATAAGCGTCGGCCATCATCGCGGCGCCGGCCTCGTTGCGACAGACCGTGAGCGGAAGACCGCGCTCATAGCAGGCGTCGAGCACGGACAAATAGCTTTCGCCCGGCACGCAATAGGCCCGGTCGGCGCCGTTGATCAGCAATTGATCGACAAGCGCGCGCGCGGCGCTGATTTCGAACGGCGGCTGTTGCATCGATTTCCCGTTTTTTTCTGAGCGTGGCGCGCCGTTAGCGGCGTCTTCGACGGTGAAGATCCGCCTTTTTCATTCACCATTAGCGGCCGAACAACTTGCGTGACGCCTATAAACAGAGAAATCTATTGAGACTCTGACAACAGCGAGGCCAAAGCGGTGTCGATACGGTTAACGATACTTTCCCAGATCGAAAATGTCGCCGCCGAACAGAAAAAGAAGATCGCTCCGCTGCGAGACGATCTGATCCTCACCGAATCGGGGCTCGATTCGCTGTGTTTCGCGATTCTTGTCGCCCGTCTCGAGGACGAACTCGGGGCCGACCCCTTCACCGCATCCGAGGAAGTCTATTTCCCGAAGACCCTTGGAGAGCTCATTGGACTCTATGAACACAGCCCGCGCTGAGACGCCCAGCCTGAGGGTGCTCGTCGCCAGCCGACCGGGTTTGCGCGTGCTCGCGCCGAGCGCCGCCTTGCGCGGACGCGATACTGGCGCGTCGACGATCTTCGCCAGCCGACGACGCGAGCTGGCGGGAAAATCGGTGCTGATCGGCGCCCAGTCGCAATTCGTCGCGGCGCGCGCGCTGATCGAACTCGACGGCCTCGCGGCGCGGCTGGTGATCTGTCCGCCCGATTTTTCGCCAGGGCGGCTCGCCAGCGTCATTTCGCAAGCCGAAGTCAACGCCATCGTCAGCGACGCGGCGGACAAGGATTTCGGCGCCGAACGTGAGGTCTACCTTTGCGCCGATCCCGTCCCGATCGATGAAGAGGACTGCTTCACACGTCTCGCCAGCCAATGGGTGCTGCCCACGTCCGGCACGACGGGCGCGCCCAAGCTCGTCGCGCATTGGCTCGAAGGACTACTCGGCGCCATCCGACCCGCGTCCGAGCCGATCCCGGTTTGGGCCACATTTTACGACATTCGCCGTTACGGCGGTCTACAGATATTCCTGCGCGCCTGCGTCACGGGCGCTCAATTGCTATTGTCCGACGCGGGAGAATCTCTCGGGGACTATATGATCCGCTGCGCCAAGGCCGAAGTGAGTCATATTTCCGGCACGCCGTCGCATTGGCGCCGGTTGCTCATGAGCCCCCACGCCAAGGTCATCGACCCGAAATATGTCCGGCTCTCCGGCGAAATCGCCGATCGCGCCATTCTTGACGCGTTGCGCGCCGCCTATCCCAAGGCCGTCATCGCCCATGCCTACGCCTCGACCGAGGCGGGCGTCGGCTTCGAGGTGGCCGACGGGCGCGAGGGATTTCCGGCGGCGTTGCTGGACGCCAATGGCGAAGTCGAGTTGCGCCTGCGCGAGGGTTCGCTGCATGTCCGCTCCAAACGGACCGCGACCGCCTATATCGGTCAGGGCGATCTGAAACTGCTCGACGAAGAAGGCTTTGTCGACACGGACGACATGGTGGAGCAAAAAGGCGACCGCTGCTTCTTCAAGGGCCGCCGCGCCGGCGTCATCAATGTCGGCGGGCTGAAGGTGCATCCCGAGGAAGTCGAGCAGGTCATCAACGAGCACAGCGGGGTCCGCATGTCGCGCGTCAGCGCCCGGCGCAATCCGATCATGGGCGAGCTGATTATCGCCGAGGTGGCGCCAAGGGACGCCGTCACGCCGCGCGAAACCGGCGCGCTGGAGACGGAAATCCTCGATTTGTGCCGCGCCCGCCTGCCGCGCCATATGGTTCCCGTCACAATTCGCTTCGTGCCCTCGATCGACATTCTCGCGAGCGGCAAATTGGCGCGTCGTCATGCGTAACGTCATCGTCACCGGCGCCAGCCGGGGCCTTGGCCTCGCGATCACGCGACGTCTGGTCGCGGAAGGTTTTCGCGTGATCGCGGTCGCGAGGCGCGAGGGCGACGCCTTGCGAGAAGAAATCGCCACCGCGCCGCCGGGCGCCCTCGCCTTTGCTCCCTTCGATCTTGGTGAGATCGACGCCCTCCCCGGCTTCGTCGCGGCATTGAAAAAGCAACACGGCGCGCCCTATGGCCTCGTCAACAACGCGGGACTCGGCACGGAAGGCCTGTTGGCGAATATGCATAATTCGCAAATCGAGGAACTGCTGCGCATCAATGTGACGGCGCCGATCATTCTGACGAAATATGTGGTTCGGCAAATGATGGCGGGCGGCGGCGGCCGTGTCGTCAATATTTCCTCGATCATCGCCTCGACGGGCTATAATGGCCTCAGCGCCTATGGCGCGAGCAAGGCCGCGCTGATCGGCTTCACCAAATCGCTGGCGCGCGAAGTCGGGCGGCTCGGGATCACCGTCAACGCCGTGGCGCCCGGCTTTATCGCGACGGAGATGACCGCGGCGCTGCAAGGCGACGACCGCGCCCGGATCATGGCGCGCGCCGCCCTGCGCCGCCTCGCCGAACCGGCTGATGTCGCCAACGCCGTGAGCTATTTGTTGGCCGACAATGCGCGCAACATCACGGGAACCGTGCTGACGGTCGACGCGGGCGCGACGGCTTAGGCGTCCTTTGAGAAATAGCGTTTCCAGATCGGCGCCTTGCCGAGGCTGATGGCGAACGCGCGATGCGCCTCGTCTTCTCGCGCGGTCAGACGAGCCGCGAGCGGCGCCGGCCTTTGCCTTAGCAACTGCGCGTTGGATAGCGCGGCGACCTTTCGCTCGACGCTGAGCGACATCGTCGTCTGACGCCCGCCCATCAACTCCGCGTAGACTTCCGCCAGCAAATAAGAGTCGAGCAAGGCTCCGTGCTTTTCGCGCCGCGACGTGTCGACTCCGTAACGCTGGCACAGCGCGTCGAGCGTGTTGGAAGCGCCGGGGTGACGACGGCGGGCGAGAGCCAGCGTGTCGATGACATTGGCCATTTCAATCAGCGGGAAATCGAGACGCGCGAGTTCCGCGTTCAAAAAGCGCACGTCGAATTCGGCGTTGTGAATGATGAGCCGCGCGCCGTCGACGAATTCGCGAAAGCCATGAACGATTTCCGCGAATTTTTTGTGTTCGGCGAGAAACCCGCGCGACAGTCCATGCACGCGAAAGGCTTCCTCGGGCATATCGCGTTCCGGGTCGATATAGACGTGGAAGGTTCGGCCGGTCGGGATCAGATTGCCGATTTCGACCGCGCCGATTTCGACGACGCGATGCCCCTTGGAGGGATCGAGACCCGTGGTCTCGGTGTCGAGCACGATTTCCCGCATCAGCTTTTTTGCGCCTCTCTTGCTTTCAACGTCTTCAATATGGCGCGCACCTCGCCGCGCGCGGCCTCAAGTCCCGCGTCGGTGTGGACGATGAAATCGGCGCGCCTACGCTTCTCTTCGTCTGGCGTCTGGCGCGCCAGGATGGATTCGAATTTTTCCTCCGTCATGTTCGCTCGCGACAACACGCGGGCGCGTTGCAGCGATTTGGGCGCGGTGACCACGACAATGGCGTCGACGTCCTTATCCGCGCCGGTCTCGAACAGCAGTGGAATGTCGAGCACCGCGATTTTTACGCCCCTTCGCGCCTGCTCCTCCAGAAAGCGCCGTCGTCCTTCCCAGACAAGCGGATGCACGATGGCTTCCAGCCGCTTCATCGCCTCCGCGTCGCCTAGCACAAAACTCGCGAGCCGGTTGCGGTCGACCGTGCCGCCCACCGTGGCGCCGGGAAAGACGCGCTCGATCTCCATTGCCGCCGGTCCATCGTAGATGTCATGCACAAGTCGGTCGGAGTCATAGACCGGGGCGCCCTCGGCCCGAAACATATCCGCCGTGGTCGACTTTCCCATGCCGATCGAGCCGGTCAGCCCGAGCAGCAGCATGTCTCTAGCCTTTGTCGCTTTAATCTAGCCAAGAAGCGCCCCTTCACGTCGCAAAGCCTCCAGAACCGCCAATATCGGCAGACCGAGAATGGTCCAGTGATCTCCGGAAATGGCGGCGAAGAGATGAACGCCGAGCCCCTCCACCTGATAGGCTCCCGCGCTGGTCAAAGCCGCTTCACCGACAATGGAGAGATAAAAGTCGATAAAGGCCTTATTTAACGGGCGCATCCGCATATCAGCGTGAGAAACGGTTTCAAAGACAATAACGCCGCCGCGCGCCAACGCCGCCGCGCAATGCAGTCGATGCGTTCGCCCGGC
>PLZT01000482.1 GCA_003152255.1 Methylocystaceae bacterium
TGGCGGCGCGCGAGGGTCACAAGGCGGTGCAAATGTTCGACGCGGCGGCGCGCGGTGAAATAAAGGCGCTGTGGGTGATCGGCACTAATCCGGCGGCGTCTCTGCCCAACGCCGATGCGGCCCGCGCCGCGCTCGGAAAGCTCGAACTGTTTGTCGTCTCGGACAATGTGCTCTCGAACGACACGATCAACGCAGGGCCGCATGTGCTGCTTCCCGCCCAGGCCTGGGGTGAAAAGGACGGCACGGTGACGAATTCCGAACGACGCATTTCGCGCCAGCGCGCTTTTGCGCCAGCTCCCGGAGAGGCGCGCGCCGATTGGCTCATTTTTTCGCAGGTCGGAGAGCGCATGGGTTTTTCGGGATTCGACTTCGCGCAAGCCGCCGATGTCTTTCGTGAACATGCGGCGCTGTCGGCTTTCGAGAATGACGGTTCGCGCGACTTCGAACTGGGCGGCCTCGCGGGTCTCTCGGACGAGGTCTACGACGCTTTAGAGCCAACGCAATGGCCGATCCGCGCGGGCGAGAGCAAAGGCCGCGCGCGACTGTTCGGCGACGGCGACTTCTTCACGCTCGACCGACGCGCCCGCTTCGTCGCGCCGGAACCGCCCGCGTTGAAGACCAAGACCTCGACACTCTACCCGCTTCGACTTAACACGGGGCGCGTGCGCGACCAGTGGCACACCATGACGCGCACGGGATCGAGCCCAAGGCTCGCGCGCCATTTGCCCGAACCTTTTGTTGAGATCAATGGCGCCGACGCGCGACTGTTTAGCCTGGCGGATGGCGGCTTCGCGCGAGTCTCGACAGAGTGGGGCGCATGCGTGCTGCGCGTGATCGTCACGGACCGCCAACCACGCGGTCAAGTTTTCGCGCCGATTCATTGGACCGACGCAACTTCGTCGAACGCGCGAATAGGCGCGCTGGTCGCGCCTTTCACCGATCCAATTTCTGGCCAGCCCGAAGCCAAGGCGACGCCGGCGGCGCTCACTCCTTGCGCCTTTTCATCGAGTGGCTTCCTTCTCTCGCGACGAACAGTAATCCCGCCGGAAGACGGCTGGTGGGCGCGCGTCGCGATCCCCGGCGGGTGGGGTTACACGATCGCAAGCAACGCGGCCCCTCCGAGTTGGCGCGACTTTCTGACGGATGGGTTCTCGCGTGAAGATGTCGTCGAATACGTCGACGACGCGCGCGGAATTTTTCGGGCGGCGGCGTTTGACGGCGACCGGCTTGAATGCGTGGTGTTCATCGGCCCCGATCCAGATCCTGGTTGGGAGGCTACGCTTAAAGTCTTCCACCAGGACGCCGTCACCGCGTCCCAGCGCGCAAGGCTCTTGTCGGGTCGTTCTCGCGACGGAGCGGTGGATTGCGGCCCCGTCATTTGCGCCTGCTTCGGCGTCGGCGCGAAGGCGATCGAAGCGGCGATCGCGGGAGGTTGCGCAAGCCCGGCGGCGATCGGGGAGAAACTGCGCGCTGGAACCAATTGCGGATCCTGCGTGCCAAAAATCAAGCGCCTAATCGCGGTAGGCGGCAGCGCCGCGGTTTCGGATCGCTGAGACGCCAGGACGCATAGTCGCCGTTGTAAGATAGTCGCCGTTGTAAGATAGTCGCCGTTGTAAGACTGTGTCGCGCATTAACTTAAGCGGAGCGTATTAAATTACTCGCCGAAAAGACATAGGACAAGCTTTCCGGTCCAATCTAAACCGGAACGTATCTGGATTCCGTTGATTTGCCGTGCCTTCGGAAGGCAAAACCGGCGTCCACTTTTGCGAAAACCGCATGACCTCGGCCGGGAAGCAATGACCACGATAAAGGGAGTTGCGAACCTTGCTCATGCCCGCCAATTAATTCCAAAAACTCGGAACGGCCTGCAACGTGACGGCGCCTCTCGTCCCATGCCCAGTTTTTGGCGCTTTGGAGGGGGGCGCGACGTGCTATTCTGCCTCCATGCGCGCGAGCGCGGCGGGGCTTCGAGGTCAGGTGATAGACAAACTGGAATTTTTTATCACGGTCGCCAAGGAGCATAGTTTCTCCAGGGCGGCGGAAGTCTGCGGCGTGACGCAACCGACCCTCTCGGCCGGGATAAAGCAGCTCGAGGACATGCTCGGCGTGCTGCTGGTCAACCGTTCGTCGCGTTTCCACGGGCTCACCAAGGAAGGCGAGCACGTGCTGATCTGGGCCAAGCGCATCGTCTCCGACACGCGCGCCATGCGGATCGAGGTGCGCACGTTACGCGAAGGNNGACAATGAGCCGCTGGGCCGGGTGCGGACCGTTCCGCTATGCGCGGAGCGCTACTGTCTGCTGACCGTCGCCGGCAATCCGCTTGGCGACCGTGATCGCGTCACCTGGTCCGACGTTGCCCAAATTCCGCTCTGCCTGCTTACGCCAGACATGCAAAATCGCCGCATCGTCGACGCGCTGATGCGAGAGGCCGGCGGCGCGCCGCTAACGACGCTGGAGTCGGATTCGGTCATCTTGCTGTACGACCATGTGAGGGCCGGCCATTGGGCGACCATCATGCCGGAAAAGCTAGCCGCCACGCTCGGGGTCGGGGAGCCCGTGCGGGCCATACCGATCGTCGAACCCGAGGTGGTGCATGAGATCGGCCTTGTCGTGCCCCTCCGAGATCCCGTGATCCCAATGGTTGCGGCGCTGGTCGCCGGGGCGAGGAAGCTCGCCGAGAGCAAGGAACTCGCGATATGATAGATGACGCCTATCGATCCACGAAAGGAGCCTATTGATCGCGGCGCGGTTTTGCGGCAGCGTATTATTAATCAGGAGAAAATGGCGGACTCTTAACAACCGTCAAGCTCAAGATCGCAAGGGAATGAAATGTCCGTAGCCGCACCTTGGGACGCCGAGCGGGCGCGAGAGATCATCGCCGCCCATCTTGGCCTGGAAGGCCCAGCCCTCCCAATTCTTCACGCCCTTCAACACGAATTCGGCCATGTGCCGGAGGCCGCCGTGCCGCAACTCGCAGAGGCGCTGAATATTTCGCGCGCGGAGATGCATGGCGTGGTGACGTTTTATCACGACTTCAAACGCGAGCCCCAGGGCCGCCATGTGCTGAAAATCTGCCGGGCCGAGTCTTGCCAGTCCATGGGCGCCGAGAAGACGGCGCGGGATTTCCTCGCCCGTCTCAAGCTTGGCTGGGGCGAGACGACGCCGGACGGCGCCTTGACCGTGGAGGCCGTCTACTGTCTCGGACTTTGTTCGCACAGTCCTTCCGCCATGTATGACGAGGAGCCGATCGGCCGCGTCGACGCGGCGCGGCTCGACGAACTCGCGGAAGAGGCGAAAAGCGCATGACCAAGATATATATCCCCCGCGACATGGCCGCGCTCGCCATGGGCGCGAAACGGGTTCTCGCCGCGGTCCAGAAGGAGATCGCCGCGCGCGGCCTCGACGTCGAGATCGTTCGCAACGGCTCGCGCGGCATGCTTTGGCTCGAGCCGCTGGTCGAGGTGGAGACGCCCGCCGGCCGCGTCGGCTATGGTCCGGTGAAGCCCTCCGACGTGGCCTCGTTGTTCGAGGCGGGGTTCCTCACGGGCGGCGCGCATCCGCTGTCCATCGGGAAGGTCGAGGCGCATCCCTATTTCGCCCGCCAGCGCCGCGTGACTTTCCAGCGCTGCGGCGTCATCGACCCAGTGTCCTTCGCCGAATATACCGCCCATGGCGGCTATAAGGGGCTCGACCGCGCCTTTTCGATCGGTCCCGAGGCGACCGGCGCCGAAATCGCCGCCTCCGGCCTTCGCGGCCGCGGCGGCGCGGGATTCCCGACCGGCATCAAATGGAAGACCGTCGCGGACTGCCCGGCGGAGAAAAAATATGTCGTGGTCAACGCCGACGAGGGCGATAGCGGCACCTTCGCCGACCGCATGATCATGGAGGGCGACCCGCTCTCGCTGATCGAGGGCATGACCATTTGCGCCTTCGCCATCGGCGCCGACAAGGGCTATGTCTATTTGCGCGCCGAATATCCGATCGCCGCGGAAATCTTCGAGGAGGCGCTGATCGCCGCCCGCGCCGCGGGGGCGTTGGGCAAGAACATTCGCGGCTCCAACCTCTCCTTCGACATCGAGCTGCGCATGGGCGCCGGCGCCTATGTCTGCGGCGAGGAGACCTCGCTGCTCGAAAGCCTGGAGGGCAAGCGCGGCATCGTGCGCGCGAAGCCGCCGCTGCCGGCGCATGTCGGTCTGTTCGGCAAGCCGACCGTCGTCAATAACGTGCTGTCCATGGCCACGGCGCCGATGATTCTGGCCGATGGCGGTGCCGCCTATCACGCGCTCGGCATGGACCGCTCGCGCGGCACCATTCCGCTGCAGATCGCCGGCAACGTCAAATACGCCGGACTGTGCGAGGTTCCGTTCGGCCTGAAGCTCGGCGAAATCGTCAATGACATCGGCGGCGGCACGCTCTCGGGACGACCCGTCCGCGCGGTGCAGGTCGGCGGCCCGCTCGGCGCCTATGTGCCGGTGTCGCTGTTCGACACGCCCTTCGACTATGAGGCCTACACCAAGGTCGACAGCCTGATCGGCCACGGCGGACTCGTGGTGTTCGACGATACGGTCGACATGTCCTGGATGGCGCGCTTCGGCATGGAGTTCTGCGCGATCGAGAGCTGCGGCAAATGCACGCCCTGCCGCATCGGTTCGACCCGCGGCGTCGAGACGATCGACAAAATCCGCGCCGGCGAGAATGTCGCCGCCAACATCGAGCTGCTCAAAGACCTTTGCCAGACGATGAAACTTGGTTCACTTTGCGCGCTCGGAGGCTTCGCGCCCTACCCGGTCGAAAGCGCGCTGCGTCACTTCCCCGAAGACTTCCACAAGCCGGCCCTTGAAGCCGTTGCCGAGTGAGGTACTGACCATGAGCCTGATCAAGGAAATCGATTACGGAACACCAGAGTCGAAGTCTTCGAAACTCGTTACGCTGACGATCGACGGGCAAAGCGTCACCGTGCCCGAGGGCACGTCGATCGTGCGCGCGGCGATGGAGATCGGGACGGAAATCCCGAAACTCTGCGCGACCGACAGCATCAAGGCTTTCGGCTCGTGCCGGCTTTGCCTGATCGAGATCGAAGGACGCAACGGCACGCCGGCCTCCTGCACGACGCCGGTCATGCCGGGCATTTCCGTGCATACCCAGACGCCGCGCCTCAAGGCGATCCGGCGCGGCGTGATGGAGCTTTACATCTCCGACCATCCGCTGGACTGCCTGACCTGCGCCGCCAACGGCGACTGCGAATTGCAGGACATGGCGGGCGCGGTTGGGCTGCGCGAGGTGCGTTACGGCTACGACGGCGCCAATCACGTCTTCGCGCGCAACAACGGCTCGGCCAATTTCGAGTGGATGCCGAAGGACGAGTCGAACCCCTATTTCACCTATGATCCTTCGAAGTGCATCGTTTGCAATCGCTGCGTGCGCGCCTGCGAAGAGGTGCAGGGCACCTTCGCGCTGACGATCAGCGGCCGTGGCTTCGACAGCCGCGTGTCGCCAGGCATGTCGGAAGCCTTTTTCGAATCCGAATGCGTCTCCTGCGGCGCCTGCGTTCAGGCCTGCCCGACCGCAACGCTGACCGAGAAATCGGTGATCGAGGTCGGCCAGCCCGAACACGCCGCCGTGACCACCTGCGCCTATTGCGGCGTCGGCTGCACCTTCAAGGCAGAAATGCGCGGCGAGGAAGTCGTGCGCATGACTCCCTGGAAGGACGGCAAGGCCAATCACGGCCACAGCTGCATCAAGGGCCGCTTCGCCTATGGGTACGCAAGCCATCGCGAGCGCCTGCTGAAGCCGATGATCCGCGATTCGATTCATGAGCCCTGGCGCGTCGTGTCCTGGGACGAGGCGATCGGCTTCACCGCCCGCCGCTTCAAGGAAATCCGGGCCAAATACGGCAAGGATTCCGTCGGCGTCATCACGTCTTCGCGCTGCACCAACGAGGAAAGCTATCTGGTGCAGAAGCTGGCCCGCGCCGGTTTCGGCAATAACAACACCGACACTTGCGCACGCGTCTGCCATTCGCCGACCGGCTATGGCCTCAACCAGGCCTTCGGCACCTCGGCGGGAACACAGGATTTCGATTCCGTCGACGAAGCCGATGTGATCGTCGTCATCGGCGCCAATCCGACCGACGCGCATCCGGTTTTCGGCTCGCGCATGAAGGCGCGCCTGCGTGACGGCGCCAAGCTGATTGTCGTCGATCCCCGCCGCATCGACCTTGTGCGCTCGCCGCATGTCGAGGCCGATTACCATCTGCCGCTGAAACCCGGCACCAATGTCGCCGTCGTGACGGCGATGGCGCATGTGATCGTCACCGAGGGCCTCGTCAACGAGAAATTCGTGCGCGAGCGCTGCGACTGGGACGAGTTCCAGGATTGGGCCGCCTTCGTCGCCGAGGACCGCAACAGCCCCGAGCAAAGCGAGAAATTCACCGGAGTCCCGGCCGCTGACGTGCGCGCGGCCGCGCGGCTTTACGCCACCGGCGGCAATGCGGCGATTTATTACGGCCTTGGCGTGACGGAGCACAGCCAGGGCTCCACGACCGTCATGGGCATCGCCAATCTCGCGATGGCGACCGGCAATCTGGGCCGGCCTGGCGTCGGCGTTAACCCGCTGCGCGGCCAGAACAATGTGCAGGGCTCCTGCGACATGGGCTCGTTCCCGCACGAACTGCCGGGCTATCGTCATATTTCGAACGACGCCGTGCGGGCGGAGTTCGAGGCCGAATGGGGCGTCAAGCTCGATCCGGAACCCGGCCTGCGCATCCCCAATATGTTCGACGCCGCCGTCGACGGCACTTTCAAGGGCCTTTATGTCCAAGGCGAGGACATTCTACAGTCCGATCCCGACACCAAGCACGTCTCCGCCGGCCTTGCCGCGATGGATCTGGTCGTGGTGCAGGATCTGTTTTTGGTCGAGACGGCCAATTACGCCCATGTCTTCTTGCCGGGCTGCACGTTTCTCGAAAAGGACGGCACCTTCACCAACGCCGAACGCCGCATCCAGCGCGTGCGCAAGGTGATGAGCCCGAAGAATGGCTATGGCGACTGGGAGATCACCCAATTGATCGCCAACGCCATGGGCCTTGGCTGGAAATACACTCACCCCAGCGAGATCATGGACGAGATCGCGCGTCTGACGCCGAGTTTCGCGGGCGTGTCCTTCGACAGGCTCGACGAGGACGGTTCGGTGCAGTGGCCCTGCAACGCCGAGCACCCGCACGGCGTGCCGATCATGCACATCGAGACCTTCGCTCGCGGGAAGGGCAAGTTCGTCATCACCGAATATATCCCGACCGACGAGCGGACGGGGCCGCGTTTCCCGCTGCTTCTCACCACCGGGCGCATCCTGTCGCAATATAATGTCGGCGCGCAGACGCGGCGCACCGAGAACAGCGAATGGCATCCCGAGGACGTGCTCGAAATCCATCCGCACGACGCGGAGGATCGCGGCGTGAAGGACGGCGATTGGGTGCGGGTGCAGAGCCGCGCCGGCGACACCTCGCTGCGCGCGAAAATCAGCGATCGGATGCAGCCCGGCGTCGTTTACACGACCTTCCATCATCCGACGACGCAGGCCAATGTGATCACCACCGACAATTCGGATTGGGCGACCAATTGTCCCGAATATAAGGTGACGGCCGTGCAGATTTCGCCGTCCAACGGTCCGACCGACTGGCAGGAGCAATATCGCGAATTGTCGGAGGCCAGCCGGCGCATCGCCAACAGGATCGACGCGGCGGAATGAGCGAGGCTATTCCCGCTCCGGCGGTCAGGGTCCCCTGCCTCGCGCGCCGTCTCGAAGCGACGGCGCCGTGGTCGCGCGTCATCCCGGAGGAAACGCCGATCGCCTTCACCTATGGCGGGGCGACTCATGCTGTCATGATGGCGACGCCCGCCGACCTCGAAGACTTCGCGGTTGGCTTCGCGCTGACCGAAGGGCTGATCGACACGGATACGGGGGCGCTCGATGTCGAAATCGTCGCCTCCGAGCTCGGGATCGAATTGCGTAGCTGGCTGCCGGGCGAGCGGCAGGGACAATATGCCGCGCGGCGGCGCTCAATGGCCGGCCCGACCGGCTGCGGCCTGTGCGGCATAGAGAGCCTCGAACAGGCCACGCGCGTTCTGCCGATGCTGGAAAGCGCCTTGCGCGTGCCCGCCTCGGCTTTGATCGACGCCATGGACCGTCTGCCCGCCGCGCAAAAGCTCAACCAGGAGACGCGCGCGGTGCACGCCGCCGCCTTTTGGAATCCGGCGACCGGAGCGCTGATCGTGCGCGAGGATGTTGGACGCCACAATGCGCTCGACAAACTCGCGGGCGCGCTGACGCGGCAGGGGNNACGCTGGTCGCGGTAATGCGAGGCCGCGATTTCGAAGTCTTCACGCATCCCGCCCGCATAATCGAACAGGCGTCCGCTCATGTCGCATAGCACTTCCGAACATCTGGTGAAAATGGCCAACCAGATCGGCGATTTCTTCGGCTCGCAACGTCATTCGGACGGCGCCGCTGGAGTCGCCGACCACATCAAGAAATTTTGGGACCCACGCATGCGCGCCGGCATCATGGAACATGTCGCCCACGGCGGCGCCGGCCTGAATCCCCTCGTGCTCGAGGCGCTGAAGCTGCTTGCGAACTCCCAAAACAACTCTGCCGCTTCCCACGGCGCCGACGCCTCGCGGCCCTGACTTAGCGCGGCTTCTCGCGCCCGCGACGACGCCCCGCCCAACCGACGGAACCGCGACATGACCCCGCACGACCTAGCCGCGGGCGTGACCCCTCGTCTGGACGCCTCCAGCGCCAAGCCGCCGCGCGCCGAACCTCGCCCGACCTTGCGCGACTATCACGGCCGCGCGCTGAGCGACCCCTATTCATGGCTCGCGGCGGAAAACTGGCGCGCGGTGCTGCGCGATGGGCGCGCCCTGCCCAAGGACATCGCCGCGCTGCTCAAGGCGGAAAACGTCTATTGCGACCGCGTGATGGCGCCGCTCAAATCCTTGCGCGAGACCCTCGTCGCGGAAATGCGCGGGCGCATTAAGGAAGACGACGCGGACCCGCCTTGGCCCGACGGACCCTTCGCCTATTTCGCGCGCTATCGCGAAGGCGGCGAGCACCCGCTCTATTGCCGTACGAAACGCGGGGGCGGCGACGAGGAAATCCTGCTCGACGGCGACGCGCTCGCTAGGGGCGCGGAATTTTTCGATATCGGGGAAACGGTTCACGCGCCCGACCACGCGCAGCTCGGCTGGAGCGTCGACGATAAGGGCTCCGAGCTCTATTCCATCCGCACGCGCGCATTAAAGGACGGCGTGGACCGGCCCGACGTCGTGGGGGAGACCAATGGCGCCATCGTCTGGAGCCGCGACTCGAAGAGCTTCCTTTATGTGCGCGTGGACGAGAATCATCGCACGGCCCAGGTGTTTCGCCATGTCGTCGGCGCCGACCCGAAAGTCGATCGGCTCGTCATCGAGGAGACCGATCCCGCCTGGTTCGTCACGCTGCGCGAGAGCCGCTGCGGGCGGTTCGCCGTGGTTTCGATCCACGGCCATGACGCCAGCGAATGTCATCTCATCGATCTGACCGACGCGGAGGCGAAACCGCGCCGCGTCGCGCCGCGCGAACCGAGATTGCGCTACGATGTCGAACCTCATGGCGATTTGATTTATATCCACGCCAACGCCGACGACGCCGAGGATTTCGCGATATTCTCGGCCCCGCTCGCTTGCGTTTCGCGCGACGATTGGCGCGAGGTCGTCCCGCATCGTCCTGGCCGAATGATCGTCATCGCCACGGTCTACGCCGATCATCTCGCCTGGGTGGAGCGCGAGGACTCGCTGCCGCGCCTCAAAATACGCGCGCTGGCGAGCGGCGAGGAGCACGCGATCGACTTCGACGAGGAGGCCTATGCGCTGCATCTCGAACCCGGGCTCGAATTCGACACGACGACGCTGCGCTTTACCTATTCTTCGATGACGACGCCGCATGAGACTTATGACTACGACATGGTTTCGCGCGCGCGCGTTTTGGTCAAGCGCGAGGAGATTCCATCCGGGCACGATCCCAAGAATTATGTCACGCGGCGGCTGTTCGCCCAAGCCGAGGACGGCGCGAGCGTGCCGATCACCTTGCTGCATCGCGCGGATTTCAATCCCGACGCCGGAGCGCCGCTGCTGCTCTACGGCTATGGCGCCTATGGCCATGCGCTATCGGCGAGTTTCGACTCGAACGCGCTGTCGCTGGTCGATCGCGGCCTCGTTTACGCCTACGCGCATGTGCGGGGCGGGACGGACAAAGGCTGGAGCTGGTACGAAAACGGCAAGCTCGAGCACAAGACCAACAGCTTCTCCGACTTCATCGCCTGCGCGCGGCATCTGATCGCCGCCGGTTACACGCACGAGGGGGCGGTCGTCGCGCAAGGCGCCAGCGCCGGAGGCATGTTGATGGGCGCCGTCGCCAATATGGCGCCGGAGCTTTTCGCCGGCATTGTCGCCGGCGTGCCGTTCGTCGACGTGCTCAACACGATGCTGCGCGACGATCTGCCGCTGACGCCGCCCGAGTGGCTGGAATGGGGCAATCCAATCGCCGNNACCGATCCGCGCGTCACCTATTGGGAGCCGCTCAAATGGGTGCAGCGGCTGCGCGCGACGATGACGGGCGGCGGTCCGATCCTGCTGCGCACGCAAATGGGCGCGGGCCACGCCGGCGCCTCGGGGCGTTTCGAACAGCTCGACGACATCGCGGTCGAATACGCCTTCGCGCTCGCATCCGCCGCGCGGGCGATTCACGCCGAGCGCTCCTGACGCGGCCTCGCCCGCGGGTTTCAGCGCGGCGGCGCGCTCCGTCGCTTGGGAAGCCATATCGTGACTTTGTTCGGGCCGGGGGTCCAAGGCGCGTAGCGCCAGTCCGATGGGGCGGGCGGCGGACTCATTGTTGCAACTTTCGACCAAAATCGAATTCTCGCGCCAACACGGCGCAATCGATTGTGCCGAAATGGAACGGAGAGTCGTGTGAATCAAGCCCGGACCGTTGCTCTTCTCACCCCCAGCTATCACAAGGACCTCGAGCGCTTCGCACTCCTTTGCGACAGCATCGACCTTCACGTGAAGGGACATGAGAGGCACTATGTTATCGTCGCCGACGACGAAATTCCCTTGTTCTCCCGCTTCAACGGTGAGAAACGTATCGTCCTCCCGAGTTCCAAATTCCTGCCGAAATGGTTGAGGCTCATTCCACCCTTCCTCTTGCGCCGCGGTCGCCGCCTCTGGTGGTCGTTCCGCTCGGGTCCGGTCCACGGCTGGCACATCCAGCAGCTTCTCAAGATCTCCGCCGTTTCCGCTCTGCCGGAAGAGCGGTTCTGCGTCATCGATTCGGACAATGTGTTTTTCCGTCCGTTCGACGCGGGCGCCTATGCGGGTGGTGAGCGAGCCCCCCTGTATGTCGAACGCGGCGCCATAGAAGCCGACGCCCCGATGCACGCGGCCTGGACGCGAAGCTGCGATCGACTGCTCGGCCAAGCGGAGACCGCCTTTCCCGCCGACGACTATATCGGTCATGTGATTGTGTGGGATAAGCGCTCCATCCAGGAGCTTACACAAACAATTTCCGCCGCCGCCAAAAGGAACTGGAAAGAGTCGCTTTGCAAGACGCGGGCGCTCTCGGAATATCTCCTCTACGGCCATTTTGTTCGAAATTCGCCGGCGCTTCTCCAGGCTCACGAAATCGTGACGGAGGGTCTCGCCCTCGCATATTGGGACGCGGCGCCCCTTGACGCGCCGGCGGTCGCCTCCATGGTCGAGCAGGCGCCCGCGACCAAGGTCGCTTTGTCCGTCGCATCATTCTCGAACACGCCGGTCTCGGCGATCCGCCGGGCTGTTGGCCTATCTCGAGTGGAGGTGAAGGATATCGCTCCGGCCGAATTGGCGGCATAGCGCGCGATCACGTGCTTTCGTATGAGGTGAGCGGCTGTTTCGAATGAGCGCGCCGCGCGTTATTTTGCGCCCGCCGCGCGCTAATTTCGTTTTGATGATTTCACGAACAGCGGCGTTGCGACGGGCCATTCGCATCGACCGTCCACGCCCCCATGGAAAGCAAGCCCGTGACTAACCGCGGCGTTCAGTCCGCGGCTGGAGCCGCGGACGCCTCCAACGCATACACCGCGTCACGCCAAGAGGCGTCATACATTTCGATGGCCTGCGTTTTGCCGCTAGGCGAACTTGTCGCAATCGCCGTCGCGTAAGTCTTGGCGTCCGCCGAGATGGGAAGGAGGCGCAAAATATCATTATCGAGAGCAAAGCTAAACATGCGATGATGATTGAATTCCTCGACGCCCGCCGGCGCGTTCACCAGCACTGGCTTTCCGGTTTGAAGGCAGGCGAGGACGCTCGAACGACGAGAGCTGAGCCCTTCGGCGAATCGATAAACGAAGCAATCGACTTCTTCGAACAGCGTGAAAATTTCCTCGGGGCGCTCGACATACCCCGTCACGATAACGTCGCTCCTCAATTTCAACAGATCGAGCTGACGATTAAAATCCTCCTCGACCGAATCCAGCCCCTTAATAAAAGCGCCCACGAAGACGACGAGGACATCGAGACCCATGCGCTTCATTTCCGCCGCGACCGACAGCACGAAGTCGGACTGCTTTTTGGGATAGATCGAACCGAAATGACCGATGACGATCTTGTCGTTTCGGCGCGAGCGAATCTGTTCCGCGATCTGACTCGCGGTGAGAAGACGACCTCGTTCGATATTTGGCGGTATCGGAATGACCGACGTCGGCCGGCGTATCATTCGCGCGAAGCCGCTTGAGAGATATTGCGCGCGCACCATTGGCGACGACAATATGACGCGCCGCGCGAATAGCGCGTAAACCATCAAGACGAGTCGGCGGCGCCAATCGAGATTGTCCCATTCATGCGCGACGAGAATCGTTTTTTTTCCCCGCGCCAGCGCGGCGGCGAACGCCAGCAACGGCGTCAAAAGCACTCTCTTCCAAGCGACAATGGGAAAATTCATCACCACCGCATCGGCGACGTCAAGCGCCTTCCAAACCGCGAAAATGTCGTGAACATCGCCACGTATCATGACGCTTTCCTCGACCAGCCCGACATCGGTCCAAGTTTGCGCCAAGCGTCGCGCGAACATCTCGACGCCGCACGGCGTCGTCGAAGGCGAAATGAGAAACAGCGCCCGAGCGGCGGAGCGGTTGCCCGGCTCCGTCTCGGGCTTGGCGCGGTTTAACGACGTTGAACCATCGAGTCCCGCCCGCCTCGTGTGAAAAGAAGTCACGCCGCCAATTTTCGTCTGTTCGACGACCATCATCACGACCTCTCGAAAATTGCGTTCCCGCGCGCCCACCGAGCCCCCTCGACCAAACACACGTGACCCCCGCGTCGAATTGAGAGCAAGGCGCGCGTCTTACGTGTCTCAGCAAGACGGAGGCCGCTCGCGCGTCGGTCATGTTCTTCCGCGGACCGTCGACGTCTCGTCTCCGCAAGTCCGAATTCGACGCTCCGACACCGCCTTCTGTCTGAATTTGAAACATCGACTTGATCGAACGGCGTCAAATCCACGCGGAATGAACGGTACGCTTTTTTCTCCCCGCGAACAAGGCGCGGCGCGGCGTCCCAAAGCGGCAACGCCGCATGAATTGGCGTTCGAACGCCACGCGATGACACGGGGAATTTCATGGCCGCGGAACTCAACAATCCGATAGCCGTTATCGAGCGAACGATGGTCGGCGGCGCGCAGGTCGCGCGGCTGGACTTGGAGCAAACCGCGCATCTCATCGTAAATTTAGCGCGAGGCGCCGACACTCGTCGCCGCCCTTACTACCTCACATCGGTGAATGGCAAAGTTTTGGCGCGGCGCCGCCTTGACGCGGCTTTCGCCCGACTGATCGACGACGCCGACCTCATCAGCGCCGACGGCGAGCCACTTATCGTCGCCTCGCGCATATTGGCCCAAAACGGCTTGCCCGAACGCGTCGCGACGACCGACCTTTATCCGGTCTTGGCGGCAATGGCCGAGAAGGCCGGATTGAGCTTTTATCTTCTCGGCGCGACGGAGGAAGTCAATTCGGCTGCCTACGGCGCCACGCGGAGAATGTTTCCGCGCCTCAACATCCGCGGCCGCTCGCATGGCTTTCTCAAAGGCGAGGCGCTCGATGCGAAGCTCGCGGAGATCAACGCGCTAGCGCCCGACATATTGTGGCTCGCGCTTGGCGTGCCGCTGGAACAGGAATTCGTCGCGCGCTACTCGGCTCGCCTTCCGAACGTGAAAGTAATCAAGACATCGGGTGGGCTGTTCGATTTCATCGCGGGCGCGAAGTCGCGTGCTCCTCGCTGGTTGCAAAAGGCCGGGTTCGAATGGGCTTTCCGGCTCTTCTTGGAGCCTCGGCGCCTCGCCATTCGCTATCTCACCACAAATCCAATCGCTCTTATGATGTTGCTGACGCAAACGAGGTGACGGAGGCTGTCCTATCCGCTTGATCCGAAATTGGCGCCTCAAGCGCGCGGACGTCGGACTGGCGCTCGAGTGTTCGGCTCGGACGCGAAAAATATGGCGCGATAGCCTATCGCAGGCGCCACGACGGGAAGAGCAGCCGAGTTTTCGCGCGCTCGATCGGCGACGCATCGAGCGAATCAAGATGATCATATCTGACTAAGCGAGATAGCGCCGGGGCCTCCATGTCGCGCGAGAAATCCGCTTGCGCTTAGCGCGGCGAATTCGGTCCCGGAGCGCGGCGCCGATAAGGCTGCGGATCCAAGCCGAATGACGCGAGCCAGCGACCGACGGCGACGCCGATCGGATGTAGCGCGGCGAACGGATGCTTTGGCGCCGCCAATAGTTGCGCGGCGCGCCACAACGAAATCGGCGCGACCGCGATGTTCTTGGCGGCGAGCCGCGCGCGGTCGACCAAGCTCTGGGCGGCCAGGCGATCGATGCGATAATTGATCACGCCCGTCGCGATGCTGCGACGCAGAACCCAGCCCAGAGTGAGACGATTCGGCGTCACTTGTTCGTTTATGCTGGCTTCGTGACACCAATAGAACTTGAAGCCCGCCTTGCGACAGCGGGTGAAGAATTCCGTGTCGCCGCCGCCGAGAAAATTGAACGCGGCATCGAAGCTCGCGTTCGCCAGTCCTTCGAAAACGCGGCGCGTGATCAGGCAATTCCCGGTGCCGTAAATCATCGGCACGGGACCGGTCTTCGAATAAGTGGGCCAATAGACCGGATGATCGCGAAACGCGGCCTTCACATCGGCGGGAAAGATCGGAAACACCGGGCCACCGACGACATCGGCATTGTCGCGCCGCGCCGCGGCGATCATTTGATCCAGCCAAATCGGCGCGGCGACTTCGTCGTCGTCGATCATCAGGAAATGCTCCGCCGCTGGAAACGCGATGCGCGCCATTCCAAAGGCGGCGTTAATGGCGTGGACGTTCCCTTGTCGATCTTCGGTCGCCACGAACCCCTTCAATCGCCCATCGCCGAAGAAAGCGCGCGCGATCCCGAGGCCTTCCTTGGCCTCCGCGTCATTATCAACCACCACGACGGCGAAGGCGACGCTCGTTTGTTGCGCGACGAGCGACTCCAGCGTCGCCCTCAACATTTCTGGGCGGCGAAATGTCGGAACGCAAATCACGGCCTCGGGTCCTGTCGCATCGGGCGAAAAAGGGGGCATTGAGCAGCTCGTTGTTGGTTGAGCGGAAGGAAGGGAAACCACGTTCGAATTGGACGTCGCGCCGACAAGGGCCGCGATTTCGTCCGTTAGCAGTTTGCGCGCGCGCATCGAGGAAAAGGCGTGATCAAGACCCGGGATCGTGATCAGGCGAACGCCGGGGAGGGCGCGCAAGCGTCGGGCGTTCGGACCAAAACATATCGCAAGCTCCTCCAAACCCGCGTCGGCGTCGCCGTGAAACACAATCACGCGCGCGCCGCGCGCGGATAATGTCTCGAAGTGGGCATAGGCTTCGCGCCCCCTCGCGGAAATCGAACCAAACGCGCCGGACATGGTCATCATCTTGGTCCAATATGCGGCGCCCTTTCGTCGCAGCACGCCCGCGATGATCGCTAGAAGTTTGGAAAGCGCGACTTCGCTTGTGAGAACGCGCGCCCACGTTCTGAGGCTCATCGCCTTGGCCACATAGGTTGATGTCGCGCCCAAGGCGAGACTAAGATGAGCCTCGATCGCCGGTTCGTCCCGCAAATTGGTGAAAACCTGGATGTTGCCGAGCACGACGCCCTTGATTCGCGAGTCCTTCACCGCGGACAGAAAGGCTTGGGTCGCGCCGCTGCAAACGCCCGCCAAATAGAAATCGGAGAAGCCGTTTTCGCAAGCCCAATCAAGCGCGCGAAACACGTCGGCGTGGCGCGCTTCGCGATAAAGCACTGAACGGGCGCCCTGCTCCACCGGATCGGAGTCGCCGATGCCGAGAGTATCCATGCGCAGAGTAGCGACGCCTTTCGCGGCGAGCGAGCGCGCGCAATCGACAAAGGATCGTCCGCTGCCGATATGATAATTGGCGCCGGTGTTGAGCAACAGAACCAAACTTTTCGCCGTCCCGCCATTGGGCGCGCAAAGCACGCCCGCGAGCGCGCCGTCTTCGCCGAAGCGGACCGCTCGCTCTGTGAAAAAACCGCCGCGTAGAACGCCGGCCGGCGGCGGCGGCGCCGGCTTTGGCCGAGCCCCTGAACGCGCCCAGGCCACGATCCTCTCGAAGTCCGACATGGGCGCCGGCCTTGGCGCGCGGGCGGGCGCCAGCGCCTCGTAGTTGTCCAATGTCATCGTTTCGACCGTCGCGCCCAGCTCGACGAGCCGAGCGGCATAGTCCTCGACATGACGCGCGGAGCCCTCCACCATGATCAAGACCCGCCGCGCGGGACAGACGGAAAGGTCCGTCAAATCGATATTTTTTATCGCGGAGAGCAACGGCGCATTTGTCGTGAAGCCTTCCAGATTGATCTCGCTCTCGCTCGCGCCTCGCTCGCGCGGCCCTGTTTCACGTTCGGCGAGCATTCGGGACAAAATCCGCAATTCACGAAGATAGGCGGAGCCCTTTAGACTGGCGCGAGCTGAACGAGATGGCTCGCTCCGCCTGCTTCAGCCGCCAGCGTGGCGCCGATGCGAAAGCCGATAAGAACGATTTCTTGCACGCCAAGCGTCTCGCGCATCCAGGCGGTCGCTTCGTTAATGGAACGACGCCAGCTGTCGTACGGCATGGGATCATTGGCGTCGTCGAGAGAATCCCCCGCGCCGGGATAATCGAAACGCAGCGTGGGGAGGCCCGCGGCGGCGAGATTATCGGCGAGGAGGCGCCACGACTGATGCGCGCAGAGCGCCTCGAAACCCATGGCGGCGCACATGACGACGCCACGATCGCCGTTGGCGTGGTGAAGCCATCCGAAATTCCGGCCGATCGAGACGGGCGTCGCCGCTGTCAAAACCAAGATCCTTGCTGTTGGGATCGACAAATTGCTCGGCCCAGATTAGGCCGCGAGAGTTTCCGCCAAGCGTCCGCGCCATGGAGAAGAATGGAACCTGTCCCAAAACGGCGGACATCGGCGGCTTTGTTTTCTCGAAGAAAGAAACGTGCCGCCCGCCATCAAGCGCGGCGCCGCTGATCCGCGGGCCCGCGGCGTGGCACGAAAATCCTTATTCCAGGTTCGAAGCCCGTTCGGGTGTTACGAAACGGCACAGAGGCGCTGGAGACGAAAATGATTGCCGCGACGCAAAAACGCATTGAGCTTGGTCTTGTCACCAACGCAAGCGCGGGATGGAAAACGGTGCGGCGCCGGTGGGAGACGGATCTCGCGATGTACGCGCCGGCGCTTCATCACATCGAGGACCATTGGCGATCGCTCGCATCCGTCACCGAAAGATTTGGACCAAGGAGCATCGGTCACACGCTGGCGGGGCGCGCCGCCGCGCGCGCGGCCATAGACGCCGGCGCCAAGGTGATCCTGCTTTCGACGCTGCAAAACGCTCCCTTCGCGCCCCTCGAAAAAGGCGTGCGATATATTGTGTACGGCGATTGCACCTCGGCGCAGCTAGCGACGAACTATGGCGGCAAGACGCTCGGCGCGCCCGGCTCCTGGATCTGCGGCCGCATCCGCCGACTCAAGGAACATGGCTGTATCTTTTTGTGCATGTCGAAATGGTACCAAGACGCTCTGCGGGAGGAGTTCGAGATACCGGAAAATCAGTTGCAAATTTTGCCCTTTTACGTCGACACGGAAATATGGAAGCCGCTGGCGAACAAGACTCGAAACCCGCGCAAGCAGGTCCTGTTCATCGGCGGCGACCTCGCGCGAAAGGGCGCGGACATCGTCTACGAACTCGCGCGACAAGATAAGTTCAAGGACGTGGACTTCCACATTGTCTCTCCTCATGCGGAGGCGGGGTCAAGCAACATCCATCCGCATCGCGGCCTCACGTCGGATTCGCCCGATCTCGTTCGCCTTACCGCGGAATGCGACCTGTTCATTCTGCCGACCAGGGCGGACGCGTCTCCGATTTCCGCGCTCGAGGCGGCGGCCTGTGGCCTGCCCGCGATCATCACCGGTCGCGGGGGCATTCGAGAAATTGTCGTCGACGGCGTTACCGGGACGGTCCTCCCCGAACCGAAATTCGGGGCTTTCGAAAAGGAACTATCAACCTATCTCGACAATTCCGACATGCTCGCTGGGCGAGGGCGTTGCGCGCGTCTCCATGTCGAGCAAAACTATTCCAAGACGCGGCACATGCAAATTCTGCACGGCGTCATCGCGCGCGCGGCCGCTTCCGTCCAAAGCCCGACGGCGGGCTTGGCGGATACGGTCCGCGAGGCGATCGGAGCCACGCGCCGCGTGACAGAAAGCGGGATTTAACATCTCGAAACGAAACAACGCGCCCGAACGTCGGCGCCTTCGCTGATCGTGCCCGGACAGGTGTAATGCTCGTCAAGCAGACCACTATCTATTTCTTCGTCAACGTGTTCTCCGCCGCGTTCGGTTTCCTGAACGTCGTTGTGTTCACGCGCATATTCGAACCGAACGCTTACGGCGATTATTTGCTCGGTCTCGCCTTCGCGACGCTGTTCGCGACACTATTGGCGACTCCGTTGAAATTTCTGATTCTGAGAGAACAGTCGCGCGGCGACGGAACCGATGTGAGCCAGACGATTTTGGGTGGGCTGACGCTGTGTTGGCTTGCCGCGCCGCTTGGCTACCATGCGGCGCGAATCGCTAATTTGCAGCCGGCCGTCGCCGCCTGCGCCATCATATTCGGTCTGACAATCGTTCTGTTCGACACAAGCCAGAAAATGCTTCGGGCGCGGCAGAACGCGACCGCCTACATGCGCGGAACGATAGCGCACACGATCCTCGTATCCGTGCTGGGACTTGGCGGCGCTTTTTTTGGAAGCGGCGGCGCCATTTTGCTTGCATCGTCGTCAATCGCCTACTTCCTTTCAACCCTCAGCTTTTGGCGCCGCGCCTGGGGAAGCTCGACGCCGCGGTTCGACATTCGCGAGTTTCTGGCGATGGCCAAGACTGGCGCGCCGCTAACGCTTTCTCTATCGCTGCTCGCGGTCGCCGGCGTGACGGATCGCTTCCTGCTCGCCAAACTTTCCGGCAGCGCCGCCGCCGGAGACTTCGGCGCGAGCTTCGATCTCGTGCGTCAGGCGTTGATCATTCCGGCGGTCAGCGTCGCCTCGGCCTTCGTTCCAATGACGGTTCAGATATTCGCGACGCGAGGCGCCGAAGCCGCGCGTTGTCATCTCGAAAAATGCCTCGAAATCCTTCTCGCGATTTGCCTGCCCGCTTGCGTCGGATACGCGCTCGTCTCGGGGCAAATCGCCGATTTCGCGCTCGGGCGGGATTTCCGGCAAACCGCGCATGAAGCGATGCCCTATCTCGCCATCGGCGTGGTGTTCCAGATATTGAATCAGCAATACATGCACACAAGTTTTCTTCTGTCGAAGCGCAACACATTCTATCTGATCAACAGCGGATCGATTCTGCTGTTCAATGTGATCGTCTCCGCATTGCTGATTCCGCGCTTCGGCGTGATGGGGGCCGTATGGGGACGCCTCGGCACGGAGGCGTTCGGATTCTTCAGCTCGCTCATTCTAACCCGCTCCGCGTTCGCCATGCCCTTCCCTCTCGACCGAATCCTACGGGTCGTAGCCGCGGTCGGCGCGATGGCGCTTGTCGTGCGTTTTCTCGCGACGAGCGCGCCGGACCAAGGGCCGACCCTCCTGTTCGCGCAGATCCCAGCGGGAATTGTGGTTTACGCGACCGCCGCCTGGTTGCTCGACATAGGCGGGCTTCGCGCGGGTCTGCGAGGATTCCTGCTCGCGCGTTGGCGCCTTGGCGGGGTTCCGCCGTGAGAAGGCGTCTTCTCCGCCTCGCGCCGGATTTTCACGGCAAGGCGGCCTAGCTGGCGCGCGCCGCTCGACAAGCTTATCACCATGAGGATGCCGTTTTCGAGCGGTCCGCGCAACGCCTGTCCCATTAAGATGGGACCGGCCGCGGCGCGGTTCTTGGCGGCGGGGCGCGGAGTTTAGCTGATGTTGATATTGCACGACGGATATTTCACGTCCGGCCTGGACGGCGATCTTGAACTCGCCGAGGCCCTTCGCGGCGAAATGCGCCGGCAACAAGACGGGATCGAGTTGATCGCTTCCGAAAACATCGTTTCGCGCTTGGTGTTGGAAGCCCAGGGCTCCGTATTGACGAACAAGACGGTCGAGGGTCCGCCCTACGGCCGCTACTACGGCGGCGCGGAATTCGCGGACGCCATCGAAGCGCTGGCGATTGATCGCGCCCGCCGGCTCTTCGGCTGCCGCTTCGCCAATGCGCAACCGCATTCGGGATCGAACGCCAACGCCGGCGTGTTCCTCGGCCTATTGAAGCTCGGCGACGCGATTCTTTCGATGAATGTCGCCGCCGGAGGCCACATCAGCCACGGCCATTCCGCGACGCTGACGGGTCGCGACTACAAAATCGCGTCCTATGGCGTTAACCAAAAGACCGAACGCATCGATCTCGACGAGGTTCGCGATCTGGCTCTCCGGCACAGGCCAAAACTGATCGTCGCCGGAGGATCGGCCTATCCCCGCGCCATCGACTTCGCCGGCTTGCGCGCCATCGCCAATGAAGTCGATGCTCTTTTCATGGTCGACATGGCTCATTTCGCCGGCCTTGTCGCCACGGGGCTCTATCCCGATCCTTTCCCGCACGCCCATGTCGTGACCACGACGACCTATAAATCCTTGCGCGGCGCTCGAGGAGGGCTCGTGCTTTGGAACGACGACGGACTGACCAGAAAGATAAACGCCGGCATATTTCCCGGCGTCCAGGGCTCGGTGATGCTGCACGGCGTGGCTGGCAAGGCGGCCTGCCTCGGCGAGGCGCGCCGTCCGGAGTTTCAAAATTACAATCGGGCGGTCCTCGACAACGCCCGGGCGCTCTCGAACGCGCTCGCCGCCGCGGGACTACGAATCGTCACGGGCGGAACCGACACCGGCCTGCTGCTGGTCGACCTCGCCTCCAGAGGCGTCACCGGCGACGTGGCGGCGGCGGCCTTGGAGCGCGCGGGCCTCGCCGTGAACAAGAATCTTCTCCCTTTCGATAGGCGTCCGCCCGAAAGCCCGTCCGGGCTGCGCCTTTCCAGCAACGCCGGAACGACGCGCGGATTCGGCGTCGGCGAATTTCAGTCGATCGGGCGCTGGATCGATCAAGTTCTACGAAGTCCGAACGATGCGCCGATGATTTCCGCGATTCGCGACGAGGTTCGAGGGCTATGTGGGCGGCGCCCGATCTATTGAGCTATCCGCTCGCGCTGATGTTCGCGACATATCGGCGAGAAACCATCGATAAGAATGACCGCGTGCCGATTGAGCGCGTGCTACGCGAAAGTTGTCGGCGCAACGGAATTGCCGCGTAAAACCTAATTCAATCGCCAGACCGCCGCGTTGAGATAGGCCGCGAAGGCGACCCAGGCCGCGTAAGGCCAAAGCAGGCGCGCCGCCGTTTTGTCGATCCGATGAAATAGAACAATGGTCGCGACGATGGCCGCCTCCATCGCCACGATGACCATCACCCCAAGCATGGGGTTATGCGCGGCGAAAAAAGCGAAGGACCAGGAGCAGTTCAGCGCCATCTGGAAAAGGAAGATCGAAATCGCGCGCCGGCGCGCGGTCGACGGCTTGGAGCGCAGGATGCGGTAAAAAGCGTAGGCAATCAGGAGGTAAAGCGCCGTCCAGACGGGACCGAACACCCAATTGGGCGGATTCAGCGCCGGTTTGACGAGATTTGCATACCAGCCGGCAAGATTGGGCGTCGTCGCCGCGGCGCCGAGGATCGCGGCGAGAACGACCGGCGCGAGGGCGAGCAGCGCCGCCAAGAGGCGCGGCAACGGACGGGCGAAGGCGGCGTCGGTCATCAGCGACCTCCGAAAACCGCTCCGCCCGCTCCAACCGCGTCGCCAAAATTCGACCCCACGTGCTCGAAGTTTTCGCCAAGGTTTTCGCGCGTGCGCGGGTCGATGACCGCGAAGGGCGCGGAGATCGCGACTCCCGCCGCCGAGCCCACGGCGCCCGCCGCGCCGACAGCGATCTGTCCAAACTTGTCGCCGACGCCGGAGCCGCCGTCGGTGAGCGCCTGGCCGCCCGCGAGGCGCCGACCGATTAGTCGAACGACTTCCGGGGCTTGCGCGAATGTGCCGTGATTGAGCGGATCGTCCGAACTCACGCCGGTGAGATCCTCGACGACAACGCGGTCGGCGTGAAGATCCTGCTTATAAGGCGCGGTTTCGGGATCGATGGCGCCAAGGCGCGGCTTGTCGCCCCACACGCGCCGCGACGCGGCCAACGCCTCGTCGTCGCGCGAGACAAAAATCGTGAAGCGGGCCGAAGCCGAGCCAATCTGCGCGATCTGGCGCTGGAACACGTCGAAATCCACATCGGGCGCGGCGAGCATGACGCCTGTGATCTTCGCGGGAAGACCATGGTTGCGAATCGCCATCTGGCGCAAGGCCTCGATCGTCACCCAATTACCCATCGAATGCGCCAATATGGAAATTTCGCCGACCGATTTGTCGCGGGCGAGGTTTTGCAGCACTTCTTCCAACGCGTCGCGGGAGTAGCTGGCGCTTTCATGATCGTAGCCGTAGGCCAGCAGCTTGCCGCGCGAGGGCCAGGTGAACAACACCGGCAGCGCGGTCGAACCGGAGTCATGGACAATTTGCGCGAAACGATAAACAGCTTCCTCGAAGCGGGTGTTGAAGCCGTGAACGAAGACCAACACTTGGCGGTGGGGCGCCTTGGCGATGCGGGCGTCGAAACGCGCCAGAGCGGCGGCGCGATCCAGCCGATCGGCGCGCAGCGTCACAAACTCGCGCAGCGGGTCGGGCGGGCTGGACTCCGGCCACTGCACGTCGCCGATTTTACGCATGCTGTCGGGCGGGAGCGAAATCGCTATATCGGCGAAGGCCAGCCCGTCGCCGCGCTCGCCGGTGAACAATTCGCCGGGCTGCGCGCCCTCGGAATCGCGGGTCGTGGCGATCAGCATGTCCACGCGGCTTGTTCCCGGCGCTTGCGCGCTACTCGGCGTCAGGAAGCCGTGCGGCCGTCCGGCGCAACCCGTTAGCAAAACGAGCGCGATGGCGAGAGCCGCGACGCGGCGCGAAAACGCTTTCATTTTGTCGCCTCGCCTCCGTCTCTCGAATGCTTTCCGGTCCGTCGTCGCCAGGGACCGGAAAGCATATCATGATTGTCGCCGCGGGCGACGGCGTTCCGCCCAGCTTCAGGCTCTTCCGACGCTTATGTAGGTGAAGCCGCGTTTTCTGGCGTCTTCGGGGCGGTATATGTTTCGCAGATCGACGATCACGGGGG
>PLZT01000623.1 GCA_003152255.1 Methylocystaceae bacterium
GGCGAATTGCGGGCGGCGATGAAGGATCTCGATCCGGCTCCGCTGGTGCGCAATCTGCGCGAAGATCTGCGCGCCATCGCGAGCCGACTGGACGAATTGCAAACGCCAAGCAAGAGCGACGCGACGACTTTGAGCGAACTTGGACGCCAGACCGCCGAGATCAAGGAACTGTTGAGCGCGCTGGCGTCGCGGCCGCTCCCGCTGGAGAAATTGGAAACCCGGTTGTTTGATCTGACGCAGCGTGTCGAGCGACTCTCGGTCGGCGCCGCGCAGGGCGTCGGCGGCAAGGATATCGGGGAGGTCGTCAAGGCGATCCGTTCGATCGTCGCCGCGGAGACGAACAACGGTCTTCAGGGGTTCAATCAGCAACTCGAACATTTGTCCGTCAAGCTCGACGAGTCGCTCGCCAAATTCGGCGGCAAGCGTTTCGACGACCTCGGCGCCCGCATCGACGACATGCATAAATCGCTCGCGCGGCGCATCGATCATGGAGCGGCGCGCAAATCGGCCGATACCGGCGCGCTCGAAAACCTGGTGGCGACGCTCGCCAAAAAGATCGACTCCGCGCTCGACGCCAAGGCGCATATTTCGGCCTTCGACGAATTGGGCCGCAAGATCGAAAAGCTGGAAGCGCGCATTCAGGATCCCGCCGGCGCGCAATCCATCGCCCGCATCGAAAGACTGCTCGCGACGCCCGAGGGACACTTCGCCGAACTCACGCAGCGCATAGACCAAATCGGCAAGACGCTGACGAGCCGTCTTCAACAAGACAGCTTGGCGAATAACGGCTCCGAGCACGCCAACATCGAGAAAATGGTGCGTCGGCTCGGCGAGCGCATCGACGCGGCGCTGGAGCCCGGCGCGAATCGTCGCGACATCGAGCAATTGGAACAGCAAATCGAATTGGTGTCGAAGAAGCTCGATCGCCTCGCCGATTCCGGCGCGACCGCAAAAATCGAGCAACTGCTGGCGCAGCCCAATCAAGACAGCCAGTTGCACGAAATCTCCAATCGTCTCGACTTCGTGCACAACGCGCTTGCCGCCAGCATCAAGGAGGGCGTGCGCGCGCGCACCGAATCCAGCAAGGCGCAGCTCACGGAGCTGGTCGAGGCGTTGGCGCGCAAATTGAACAGCGCTCTCGCCCCCAACGCCGACAACGGGGCGATGCAAGCGCTGGAAAGCCAAATCAAGCAGCTATCGGCCCGGCTCGACCGTAATGACGGAAATGGCGCGGTGCTGGCTTCGATCGAGCATAAGCTCGGCGAAGTCTTCGGGCGGATAGAAGAAGCGGGCGCAAGCTCGACGGAAGCGGCGGAGGCGGCCGTGCGCCGCGCCACGCTGGAGGTTCTGCGCCAAGTGGGAACGTCTCCCGCGGCGCTCGATCCCGGGTTCAAGGAAGAACTCGACGATTTGCGCCGCGCCCAAGAGGTGAGCGGCGAACGCACGCATGAAACACTCGCCGCGGTGCATGAAACACTGGAGCGCGTCGTCGACCGGCTGGCGGCGTTCGAGGACGAAATAACCGAAATTCGCGGCGACGGCCTAGCGACCGAAAGTTCTTTCGAAAGCGGCCCCGCGCGGCGCGGAGTCCAAGGCGCCGCCGAAGACGCGGCGAGAAACGCGGCGCGAGAATTGGCTCGCTTTAAGCCTGCGGAGCTGAAAGAGGATCGCGCCGAGCCGAAACTCGCGGCCCCGCCGCCGCGCGCGCGCCGGGGCCAGGACGTCGAAGACCTGGATCTTGATTCGCTCACCAAAGCCGAGCCTCGCGTCGCGCGCGGGGAAACGGCGGCGCAATCCGATTTCATCGCCGCCGCGCGCCGGGCCGCTTTACAGGCGGCGGCCGATTCCGACGCGGTGGACGCGTCGCAGAAAGTCAGGCGCGCCGCCGCGCGCGAGGCCTCTCAAAACACCGGCGCGACGGGCGGAGTCGGCGCGACCATAGCGGCGCGAAAGCGTCCGCTCCTGTTGGGGTTAGCCGCTCTGGTGGCGCTGGTCGGCCTTTCCCAATTGGCGCATTATGTCACCGGCCCCGGCGTCGTCGCTCCAATCGCGCATGAAAGCCCGAACAACGTGTCCATGGGCGAACCCGCGCAAAAAAGCCCGCCTGTCGCCGCGATGTCGCCGACGCAGCCGGAAAACGCGGTCGCCCCAAAAGATGAGATGTCGCCAACCGCGCCGCTCGCCAAACAAGCGCAGCCGCTACCTCCGGCGGACGCGGCCAAAATCCCCGGGCTCGGGCTTTCGCCCATCGGGCCGGGGGGCGCTGGTCCGACCATGGCGCCGAAACCCAGCGGAAAATCGGCGGCCAGCGAGCAATTAGACACCACGCCGATCGGCGCGATCAACGGCCCCGCCGCGTCGCCGCAGGAAACGGCGGCGACACTCAAGGCGCTGGCGACGCGCGGCGACGCGTCCGCTCAATATGAGTTGGGCGTTCGCTATTCAGAGGGCCGGGGGCTTGTCCGCGACAGCAAGGCCGCAGCGCAGTGGTTCGAGAAAGCGGCGGACCAGGGCCTCGCCCCAGCCCAATACCGGCTCGGCTCCTATTACGAAAAGGGCATTGGGGTCGAGCGGGACTACGCCAAGGCGAGAAGCTACTATCAGCAGGCGGCGGAGAACGGCAACGCGCGAGCGATGCACAATCTCGCCGTGCTCTTCGCCGAGGGCAACGACGGCAAACCCGATTACGCCGCCGCCTCCGAGTGGTTCCGCAAGGCGGCCGACTTCGGCGTGCGCGACAGCCAGTATAATCTGGCGATTCTTTACGCTCGGGGCCTTGGGGTCGGCCAGAGCATGACGCAATCCTATATGTGGTTCGCCATCGCGGCGGCGCAGGGCGACCAGGACGCCGCCAAAAAGCGCGACGAAGTGGCGACGAGGCTCGACTCCAAGGATCTGAGCGCCGCCAAAAGCCTCGTCGACGGCTTTAAGCCTCGCCCGCTGAAGTCCGAGGCCAATGAGGTCACGCCCCCGAGAGGCGGTTGGGAGAATGTCAAGATTCANNTAAAACCCGCGCCGAAACCCGGCGGCGCTCCGTCGGGCAAGGCGAAGATGTCGCAACTTTAGATCCAGCGGCGGGAGAGTTACAAACGCCAATGCGCCAAAGATCCATGACGAGCGAGGCTTAAGAGCAAGAGGCGCCGCCTCAACAAGACCGCATTGAACAAGACTGGCGCCGAGCGCCTCGGCCTCCCCAAGCCAAATTCGCGCGGGTTGGACCCCGATGCGCTTTAATTCCGTCCGCGAGAAGGTGCCTTCCGGCGCTTCGAACGGATATTGGTCGCGTGCGCATGGCATTAACACGTTCCACCCCTTTTTAGGCAGACGAATCATCCTCGAAATATGGAATCCGGTCCGCGCCGGGCATCATGAAGCGCGGCGCGCGAGTCTCCCCAAACTGGCCCGACGGCCGTTTCGTGACGGCAAGCCGCCCGTCCAAGACGCCAACTGTAGAATCTCCAAACGTCCCGACGGGTCGAAACGCGACAGCTGTCATAAATTTACGGACGCACAGGTCGCCGGGGGAGGTTACAGCGACTTTGCGGCATGATAAGATCAGCCTGTGCTTAAGGGTATTTGCGTGCGTACTCGCATAAAATGATTCGCCGGACGCCATGAAATGCCGGCGTGCGAAACTTCGAAGCAGCGCATAAAACGACGGGTGAACCGATTCACCCGATGTGCGGTTGCATGGAAATTTGGACGTCCGCGCCGCGAGGCGTGGACAATTCTTCAGGGCCGGCCGACCGCGGCGACTCGCATGGCGGCTTAGCCGCGACAAGATAAACCGAATTGGCGCTCGAAGCCGCGCCCCTCTTGCCACGACGGACAACAAAATGCACGGAATGCAAAGCAATACGGCNNATCGGCGTGATCGGGCTTGGCTATGTCGGATTGCCGATTTGCATCGCGGCGGGCGAGTCGGGCTCGAAGGTGCTGGGTTTTGACGTGGATCCCGCCAAGCCCGAGGCGCTGGCCCAAGGCAAGAGCTACCTCAAGCACATTCCCGACGAACGCATCGCGCCCCTGATCGCTTCCGGCCAATTGACCGCGACGACGGATTTCAATCGTTTATCCGAGCCGGACGCTCTTTTGATTTGCGTGCCCACGCCGCTCACCGCTCACCTCGATCCCGATTTGTCCTTTATTATCTCGACCGGCAATGCGATCGCCCCGCATCTGCGGCGCGGCCAGCTCGTCGTTTTGGAATCGACGACCTATCGGGGCACGACCAAGGAGGTTCTGCGTCCCATTCTGGAAGCGAGCGGCCTTGTGTGCGACCGGGACTTCTTCCTTGCATTTTCACCGGAAAGAGAGGATCCCGGCAATCTGGAATTCTCCACCTCCCGGATACCCAAGGTCGTCGGCGCCGACAGCCCGGAGGCGCGGGATCTCGCGGCGTCCCTATATGACCATTTCGTTCCCTCGACGGTGAAAGTCTCGTCGAGCGCGGCGGCCGAGGCGTCCAAGCTGACGGAAGACATTTTCCGCGCGGTCAACATCGCACTCGTCAACGAATTGAAGCTCGTTTATGGAGCCATGGGCATTGACGTTTGGGAGGTGATCGAAGCGGCCAAATCGAAGCCTTTCGGCTTCATGCCGTTTTATCCTGGACCCGGGCTCGGCGGTCACTGCATACCGATCGACCCGTTCTATCTCACCTGGAAGGCGCGAGAGTTTGGGGTCACCACGCGCTTCATCGAGCTCGCCGGCCAGATCAACTCGAGCATGCCTGTGCATGTGGTGACCGAGCTCGCGCGCGCTGGACGCCACGGTCGGAAGAGGCCTGAATGGCGCTCGCATTCTCGTTCTCGGCGTAGCCTACAAAAAGAATGTGGATGACACGCGCGAGAGCCCGGCGCTACGGCTGATGGAAATGATCGAGGCGCGAGGGGCGGAAGTGCGGTTTTACGATCCGTTTGTCAGCGTGATCCCCGAGACACGCGAACACAAGTCGCTTTCGGGCCGCCGATCGGAAGCCTGGGATATCGCGGTGATCGAATCCTACGACGCGGTTCTCGTCGTGACGGATCACGACGAAGTGGACTACACCGCGCTCGCCAAGCACGCGAAACTCGTCGTCGACACGCGCAACGCCTGCCGCCGCGCGGGCGTGACAAGCGCCAACGTCGTTCCCGCATGAAGACGCGTCGCGGATCAACCGCCGCGGCGACGAAGCCGCGACAAGCCATCGCGGGCCGTCAGGAGTCGTTCCCCTCGGCGCGGACCTGGGTTTCGTCGTAAAGCATGTGCGGCATCAACGGAATCTTTGCCTATCGTCCTGGCGCCGATCCGATTGATCGCGGCGAGCTTGCGCGCACGCGCGATCACATGACGAAGCGGGGTCCCGACGACTTTGGTGAATGGGTCGCGCCGGAGGGAAGCATAGGCTTTGGCCATCGGCGTCTGTCGATCATAGACCTTTCGCCGGCCGGAGCTCAGCCCATGACGAGCGCCGACGGCAAGTTTACGGTCACGTTCAACGGCGAGATATACAATTATCAGACGTTGCGGCGCGATCTCGAGACGCGCGGCTTTGTGTTCAAGAGCCATTCCGACA
>PLZT01000476.1 GCA_003152255.1 Methylocystaceae bacterium
TGAGATAATACAGCGACCGATCCTGAGCGTAACCGACCCGGCCTCGCAGCGACAAACGGAAATTATCCTGAATGTTGACGCCATAGGGACCGCCGAGCCCAAGGGCCAGCATGTTGAACTGCGTCCCGGCGCGATGCATCCCCGCAAAATCTACGTCGGCTTCGGTTCCTACGACGAGCGACCCATATTGTTTGTTGTATCCGACATGCCCTCCGGTAAAGAGCCCTTTCGACAGATAACTCTGGGCGTCGAAGACCGGATTGGCGAGGGATGGGAAGACGCCCGAAGCGCCGAGGTAGCCGGGCGTCATGTCCGTCGCCTGCTCGCTCACCTCGTTAAAGGAATAACCGAACTGAGAGCCGAGGTAGACACCGTTCCAGGAATAGATGAGCGGCGGCGTGGCAGGCGGTCCCTTTTGACTCAGCGGGTCAGCAGCGAATGCCACCGCCGGCAACGCGACCAGCGCGAGGAGTGACGACACCGTACTGCCTGACATAAGAGGACTCCCAGTCTCGAGTGATCTTTCAGTTGCGAACGAATGCATTCCTCGTAAATTGGCCCCCGTATCGGGGACTGCTGCCTTACCCTATTTGATTTCGTGATACGATATTTGGCGCCGGCTTTTTCAATTTGTTGCCGAGTGTATCAAGATCACGGGCAATTCGACTTTTTGAGCGCTAGAACCTACGCCGCTTTGCGTTCCACCCGCTCCAGGCAGGCGGCGATCGAATTGAGCGACGAGAAGCTCTGTCGGCGCAGCATTTGCCTGGGAAATTCGACGCCGCAGGCCTCCTCCAGCGCGAGCATCAATTGTATCGCGGCGAAGGGGGAGAGTCCCACCTCGTAGAGGTTGGCGTTTGGAGCGAGCGTTCGCGCCGCCACCGGCAAAAGGCCCTTCGCGTCGATGATTTGGCGAATGAGATCGATTATCTTTGTGCTCCGTATCTGCTGGGCGCGAACACGCGCCGATCACCCGCTTCATGAACCAACGGTTCGGTATCGCGGTGTTCATATTGCTGGGACAATCTTTGCCTCCACGCACGGGAGCTTGGATTGGTTAGCGGTGTGCGCCGACCCTAAAGTCTCACTGTCGGGGCTTGTCTTCGACGGGACCATCAGACCCATGCTCGGCTGCGCGCTCCGATTTGGCTTCCATGACGCTCTTCGGATCTTTGGCGACGGTTTTTGCTGGCCCACCGACGCTAAAATCGAGAATGCCGGGGACCATGATCACCGCCCGCGGGCGACGTCCACTCTCCAGCATGGCGAAGCGAAGGGCTTCGGAACGCTGACAAAGACGGCGCCGCATAGCCCGGCTTGATCACAAACGACCCAGTTGCCGCGGCTATCCCTGCCGATCAAGAAGGGGGAATATCCAGAGGAAGGTCGGAAGGGAGGCGCGCGCGGCGCATGTGATGGAGGCGCTTGCATCGGGCTACCTCCATAACGCCAACGGTTCGGTCGAACACCGCACGGCATCCGAGCGCTCGCCTGCCTCAAACGCCGCGTAGTTCAATGCGGCTTTCCGATTGACGAAATTCCTCCTGCCCGGCCTTGGCTCTCCACTGCGACCCAGCGACCTATTTCATCCTGCCCAACGACGAATTGCAGACCTGTATCCCGGCTGCGGGTTTCTCGCGCTTCGCCGATATTCGAGGGAATGGACATTTCCACGCCTGTGGTGACGCGATCCGGGGTGTGGACCGCAGCGTGGGTGTACAGGCGGATGGCGTAAGGGATCGATACGGAAAAAGCCCGATGGCATAAATTTCTTGTAAACCGACACAGTCGTTCGTCAATGTCTCCAACCCAGAATTAGCTTGAAAAATCGAACACTTTTCGGCTTGTCGGTCTCAATATGTGATCGATGACAGTAAGGCGAAATTGCTTGAAACCCACCTCCCCAATTTGCCTGAACGGCCGGCGGGATTGGACGCTCCAATGTCCGCGCGCGGCGAGAGCAGGAAGCAGGGTTCGCCGCCCGCCCCTGCTTCGATGACGAAAGAGTCGCCGCCGCCGGCGCGGCCTTGTACAATTGTCCGATGATGTAAAGTCATACTGCCCGCGACAAGTTGGCGTTCGCCTTTATGGATTCCTTATACGCCAATCCTAAATTCCGAATGGCGCCCTTATGGCGATCGCTTCTATATCCCTTTTGCGGTCGCGCAACAGGAGTGGATCATGTCCGATTTAATTTATGTCGGTCTCGCCGTTTTCTTATTTCTGGCGGTCGGCGCCTATGCGCGCGCCTGCGCACGTCTTTGAGAGGGAGCGCTTCATGTATGAGCCTATCATCGGTCTCTGCGTCGCCATGGCGCTTGGCGTCTATCTCGTCTACACGCTCCTTCACCCCGAAAAATTCTGAAGACGGTTTGGATTCAACGAGGTGACATCATGACTATCGTAGGTTGGGCGCAAATCGCCCTCGTGCTTGCGGCCGTGCTCCTTGCCGCTATTCCGCTCGGCGCCTATATCGCGCGCGTGCTTGCGGGCGAGCGCACTGTCTTGTCCCGCGTTCTTATTCCGGTCGAGCGTGTATTCTATAAGCTCTCCGGCGTCGATCCGGCGCGCGAACAGAGCTGGTTCGTCTACGCGACCGCCATGCTCGCCTTCAGTCTTGTCGGCTTTCTTTCGCTCTATGCATTGCAGCGGCTGCAAAGTGTTCTGCCGCTCAATCCGCAAGGCTTCGACCCGGTTCCGGCGGATCTGGCCTTCAACACGTCGATGAGCTTCATCACCAATACCAACTGGCAGAACTACAGCGGCGAGACGACAATGAGTCATCTCGTTCAGATGCTAGGACTGACGGTTCACAATTTCGTCTCCGCGGCGACCGGTCTCGCCATGGCCTTCGCACTGGTGCGCGGCTTTGCGCGCGCGGAATCGCCGACCGTCGGAAACTTCTGGGTCGATCTGACACGGGCGACGCTTTACGTATTGCTGCCGCTGGCGATCTTCGTCTCACTCTCACTCGTTGCGTTCGGAACCCCGCAGACGCTCGCCGGATCGTTCGAAGCGACGACGCTTGAGGGAGCCAAGCAGATCATATCCATTGGCCCAGTGGCGAGCCAGGAAGCGATCAAGGAACTCGGCACCAATGGCGGCGG
>PLZT01000190.1 GCA_003152255.1 Methylocystaceae bacterium
TCGCGGCGGACGTGAACATCGGGAAGGTGATCGCCGCCATCTGACTGAGAATCGACAGCGTGGTCTCGCCGCCATAGGCCTGCCAATCGGTATTGGTGATGAAGCTTACCGCGGTATTGAAGGCCAGCAGCGGCTCCATGCCGGCGAAATGCAACGGGTTGAGGGGCAAATGATCCTGGAGCAGGAGTACGAGATAGATCAGCACCGCCATGACGAGATTCGTCATCAGCATATGGACGGTGTAGGCCTTCCAGGTCATCGGTTCGAGGCAGACGCGCTTCCCTATCAAGACGTAAATGAAATTGTCGATCGGATTGCACACCGGATCCAAGAAGGTTTTCCGGCCGGTAACGACACGGGCGAGGTAACGACCCACCGGAATGCTGATCAGGGCGCCGATCAACAACGTCANNTCGGGGTTGATCACCGCATAGAACAGGTAAAGCACCAGCAGAAAGACAAGCACTACCAGAAGATGGATTGGAACCATGGCGATCTCCGTCGTTCCTGGATCGACAACCCTCAGTGTGACGCCCGATTTTCTGACGACCCGGAGAACCTATGGTCGCGCTTCGCCAACCGCGGTCGCTCGATCACATGCTCCGCGAAATTTACGAGCGCAATCATCGCGAGATAGCTGCATACGAGAACGACCAACATTAGCGTGGCGGCAACCATGTTTGACCTCCATCAGCATGTCAGGCGGCTAACCGATCACCGCGCATGCTCCGTTATAACGGCTGCGATCAACTTCTCGATGTCGTCGAGCAGTCACTGATATGATCACTCCTCGGCATTAGGGATCAATGCGTTTTCATGCTTGTGTCCATAAGGGAATCGTAAATTCCGGCAACCATTTCGCGGAGGAATGCTTTTCTTATGGCGTCGCCGGACAAAGTCTTGCCCCATGCTACGTGCGGCGGTGATTGCTCCGCCTTACGCGGCCTCGACGAAGCCCGCTGTGAGTCTCGACCAAGCCCCGCTGTGAATTTGGTTTGCGACGACAGCACGAGGTCCAACTCTTCTTTCCGCGCCAGCACATTTGAATGGCGGCCGCTCCAAAAAACGAGGCCGCCAGGAGGTCACGGGCGCTCGAACTGATTAGTGTGACCTGCGAGGACATTCTAGCTAACGCCCGCGTCTCGGCGCGACAAAGCGTCTGAGTGCAATTGCCGTCTGTGCATAGATCGCCGCTTTCCGGGCATCGGAAGCTACGCGGGACCACTGGTTTCATGCCACTTCCGCCTTTAGGGCCAGTGGGCATGTTTTTTGTTTTCCAATTCGACGGTTCTAAATCCCTTGCCGTTTTTAGTAATGGCGAGGGTCGCTGTTGCGATCGGCGCTAAATCCATAAATTCTGTCGCTTGGCGAGAAAGTTCGGACACCGCAAATTCGTCGTCATCCGACTCCAAGTCAAACGAATGAAGGTTAAGGCCCGGCCTACCTTTTTCATGCAGGTTCCCGATGTAGCCGGACGACACGGTGCCCATAATTTGCTCCTGCTTTCCGCCAAGCATAGCATTCGAGGGAATGGACATTTCCACGCCTGTGGTGACGCGATCCGGGGTGTGGACCGCAGCGTGGATGTACAGCCGGACGGCATAAGAGATCGATATGGAAGAAAGGCCGATGGCATAAATTTCTTGTAAACCGACACAGTCGTTCGTCGATGTCTCCAACCGAGAATTAGCTTGAAAAATCGAACACTTTTTGGCTTGTCGGTCTCAATATGTGATCGATGACAGTAAGGCGAAATTGCTTGAAACCCACCTCCCCAATTTGCCTGAACGGCCGGCGGGATTGGACGCTCCAATGTCCGCGCGCGGCGAGAGTCGGAAGCAGGGTTCGCCGCCTCCAGCGAGCGCCCCTGCTTCGATGACGAAAGATTCGCCGCCGCCGGCGCGCTCTTTTACAATTGCTTGATGACGTCCAAGCATACCACCTGGGACAATTTGGCGTTCGCCTTTATAGATTCCTTATACGCCAATCCTAAACTCCGAATGGCGCCCTTATGGCGATTGCTCCTATATCCCTTTCGCAGTCGCGCAAGCAATAGGAGCGGATCATGTCCGATTTCATTTATGTCGGTCTCGGCGTTTTTTTATTTGTGCTGGTCGGCGCCTATGCGCGCGCCTGCGCAAATCTTTGAGGGGAGCGCTCCATGTATGAGCCCATTATCGGCCTCTGCGTCGCCTTCGTGCTTGGCGTCTACCTCGTCTACACGCTCCTTCACCCCGAAAAATTCTGAAGACGGTTTGGATTCAACGAGGTGACATCATGACTATCGTAGGTTGGGCGCAAATCGCCCTCGTGCTCGCGGCCGTGCTCCTTGCCGCTATTCCGCTCGGCGCCTATATCGCGCGCGTGCTTGCGGGCGAGCGCACTGTCTTGTCCCGCGTTCTTATTCCGGTCGAGCGTGTATTCTATAAGCTCTCCGGCGTCGATCCGGCGCGCGAACAGAGCTGGTTCGTCTACGCGACCGCCATGCTCGCCTTCAGTCTTGTCGGCTTTCTTTCGCTCTATGCATTGCAGCGGTTGCAAAGTGTTCTACCGCTCAATCCGCAAGGCTTCGACCCGGTTCCGGCGGATCTCGCCTTCAACACGTCGATGAGCTTCATCACCAATACCAACTGGCAGAACTACAGCGGCGAGACGACAATGAGTCATCTCGTTCAGATGCTTGGGCTCACGGTTCACAATTTCGTCTCCGCGGCGACCGGTCTCGCCATGGCCTTCGCGCTGGTGCGCGGCTTTGCGCGCGCGGAATCGCCGACCGTCGGAAACTTCTGGGTCGATCTGACGCGGGCGACGCTTTACGTATTGCTGCCGCTGGCGATCGTCGTCGCTCTCGCGCTCGTTGCGTTCGGAACCCCGCAGACGCTTATCGGCTCGTTCGAAGCGACGACGCTCGAAGGCGTCAAACGGGTCATATCCATCGGGCCAGTGGCGAGCCAGGAAGCGATTAAGGAGCTCGGCACCAATGGCGGCGGATTTTTCAACGCCAATGCGGCGCATCCTTATGAGAACCCCAACGCCTTCACCAATATGCTCGAAATATGGGCCATCCTCGTTGTGCCCTTCGCCGCTGTGTTCGCATTTGGACGCGCTGTCTTCGATTTTCGGCAAGGACGGGCGATCGCGATCGCCATGAGCATTGTGCTCGTCACCGGTATTGGCGTCGCCTACTGGGCCGAAGCGAACGGCAACCCGTTGCTGACAGCGATCGGCGTAGATCCCGCGGGCGGCAATATGGAGGGCAAGGAAGTTCGTTTCGGCACGGGGATGAGCGCCTTTTTCGCCGCCGCCACCACAGGCACCAGCACCGGCGCGGTCAATGCGATGCATGATTCGTTCACGCCGCTCGGCGGCCTAGTGCCGTTGTTCAACATGCTGCTCGGCTGTATCTCGCCCGGCGGCGTTGGCGCGG
>PLZT01000248.1 GCA_003152255.1 Methylocystaceae bacterium
ACCCACAAAAATTGCAGAAGAGCCCCTTCCAGTGGATGACAGCGGCGACGACGGTCTTCTCTCGTCGCCCGCTGGCGACGAGAGAAGAGTTCAAAAGAATCCCGCCGGGAAATGCTGCTATTCCCGCCGGTTCATTTTTCGGCGGCATTTTTGGCGGGGTTTTAATGGTCCTTACGGGGCCTTCCGGGGATTCCTTTTACCCCCACGAGCGCTCGCGCTTTGCGAAATTGCTCCCGGGAGATGCGCGCGTGAAAATGCTCTTCGGCGGCCGTCCGGTCGGCCTTTTCGTTGAGCGGCTTGATCGTCTTTAAAAATTGACACAGTTCCGGCTCGCGGGCCCTCGCCAGGGGCTTGCGCTCTGCGGTTGACGGTGCCGCTTCGGCTTCGGGCTCAGGCAAAAAATTCGCGTCCATCAGGGCTGACGCTAAGCGATTGTAAGCTTCCAGCACTTCATGCACGCGTAAGGCAGCCAGGGAAGCTTGAATCCACTTGGCGACGCCTCGTGGGAGGCCGACGCTAATGCCGCAGTGAGCGTGGCCGTGCGCGTCGGGTTCGGCCGGGGCGCGCAACGCTTCGACGGTGAAATCATCGCGCGCGAACTGCGGCTCTAAGGCGAGGCGGTTGTTGCCCTCGCGCTTGGCGCGAGAGTTTGGCGTCGTGGAAATTCGGTCAGTTTCACCCATGGGAGCGCTCCCTCGCGGCGCAACAGCGCCGCTAGTCGTTGAGAGATGGCCGGCCTGAATGGGTGAATTGATCGCCGTGGCGATTAGGGCCGATTTAGCCAATTTAATGCGCGAGCGTTCCCGGTGCAAGGGTTGTAGTAGTCGTTGAATTTTGAAAGCTTTTTCAGCCGTCGCCATGTCGCCTTGCTCGGTGCGCCCTCGCCCACGCGAACGATAAGCAGCAAGGCCAACTCCAGCCGAGTCCGCCCATTACTCGGAACTGCCGATGCGGCTCCTCCGCCGGCGCGGCCGTAGCGGCTTGAAAGCGCAACGAGATTAATCGCGCTTCCCCCTTGCCTTGGCGCCTTGGTAAGCAAATTGGTGTTACGAAACTGCTTGCCGAAAAAGCGCCAAAACCTTGAGAGTTAAACTAACGACGTCCGGCGTCGCGGCCCTCGAGCGCCCTTCTGGCAAAGACCGCGCATTCGCCTGGGACTCCGGCCTCGCGGGCTTCGGGGTCGTCGTTTTCGCGAGCGGCAAGAAGACCTATATCGCCCAGTATCGCGAAGACGGGCGCTCGCGCCGCGTGACGATCGGCGACGTTGCGACCATGACTCTCGTTGAGGCGCGCTCGAAGGCGAGGACGCTGCTAGCCGGCGCGCGGAAGAAAACTCGTCGCCGCCGCGCTCACAAGCTCGAATCGAGCAGCCTCGAGCGGCCCGTCATGGATCATGAGGCGCAAGTGTCCCTCCGCCTGCACAAAAAGCTGCTCGCGAGAATCGACAAATGGACGGCTGACCATGCCTACGCCGCCCCGGGCGGGCTTTCCCGTTCGGCGGCGATTCGAATGCTGATCGAGCACACCTTGTCGGCGGAAGGGCGCTATTTGCCCGGAGGGTACCGAATCAGATTCGGCAATCGAAGGGTACGACGTTAAACGCAAGACGCCCGCGCCGAAAGTTTACGGTCCCGACGCTTCTAAACGTGCGGCCGCAATTGCGAAGCGTGATGCCGCGCTGCTCGCTGATAAATACATTTCGCGCGACGGCGCGTCCAAAGAGAGGAAGCCGGACACGTAATCAAATACGATGTCCCTTCAGCTTTGATGACTTTCGCCTCGCCGCCGCCGACCGTTCCGCCAGCCGACGCTTGGCACAATTGCGCGCCAGTCGCGTTCATCGACACGCCTGAACGACGGGGCCTGGCGCTGCCGCGCCGCTTACATTTCGACCGTGGCGTGCGGCCCGAGATTATTGCTGTCACGAGCATGATGCTCCGCGAATACGCCGGGCCGGGTTGCTGTGTTCATCGGCAGGCGTAAGTTTCCGGCCACAAGTCTGTTTGGGATCGAGCGGGAGACGCACGCAGAGTCACGCCACTGAGCCAAATCAGCAGGAGCGACGCGGCTGTCGGGTCTACCCCAATTAAACTGGCCAACTCCTTCAACGCCTCGCGAAAAACCGCAGCCGCCCTGTTCCAGCTTCGAAACATTGGGAGCGGACCGCTTGGCGCCGCCAGGGGCGAGACGCGCGGACCGCGACGACCGCATCACCCCCCTCCGGAAACCAGCCCACGGCGCGGATTCGTCCGGCGCCTTTCGGCGTCTCTTTTTTGAGCTTTTCGCCAGACGAGAGCTTGACAGTAGGATGATATTCCTATACCCTGAAAAGGCGGCAGCCGCGCCCCGGTTTGGGGCGAGCCATCAGGAGTAACCAGCATGGACATGAAGCCCACGAAGCCCACGAAACCCCCGCAAACCGCCGGTCCTACCGCGAACATCTACGACCGCGCGACCTCGACGATTCTGGGCGCCATCGAGCCGAATCCTTCGCGGACCGGACGGCCTTGGGTTAGCGACGCCGTTTACGCCCCCGGCGCCGCCCGTTTTGACGACGGCGCGCGGGCGCTTTCACAGGACGAAATGCGCCGCGCCGCCCCGTCGATTTTCGCGGCTCGGCCGCACATCAGTCGTTCCGAACGCTTTCGCGCCATCTCGACCATCGAGGTTTTGCAGGGCCTGGAACAAGAGGGCTTCTTCGCCGTCGGCGCGAGGCAGTCGGGATCGCGGGACCCCACCAAGACCGACTACACCAGGCACTTGATCCGGCTGCGCCGGCTAGACAATGCGCGGCATTACCGAGTCGGCGACACGGTTTGCGAAATCATCTTGCGGAACGCCAATGACGGCACGACCGCCTATGAGTTGATGGCCGGCTTGTATCGCATCCGCTGCCTGAACTCGCTGGTGGCGCAAATCGCGACCCTCGAATCCATCAAGGTCCGCCACTCCGGCGACGCGCTGGAAAAGGTCATCGACGGAACCTATCGCGTGCTTGGACAGGTCGACGCGGTGTTGGCCGCGCCACAGGACTGGAGCCGCATCGCGCTCGATTACGACGCGAGGGCCGCGCTGGCTGCGAGCGCGCATGCGCTGCGCTTCGGCGACGCCGAGGGCAACGCCAAGACGCCCATCAAGCCGGAGCAGCTGCTCGCGCCGCGCCGCGCCGACGACCGCGCCGACGACCTTTGGACGGTAATGAATGTCGTTCAGGAGAACGTCATTCGCGGCGGCCTGTCGGCGCGCGGGCCGGCGACCACGGACCAGCAAGGACGCTGGCGACGCGGCCGCCTGGTGACGACGCGCGCCATCAACAACATCGACCAGGACGTGAGGCTCAACAGGGCGCTGTGGGGCCTCGGCGAGCGCATGGCCCGCGTGCTCGGACGGGCTGCGTAGCACCCCCCCCTTTCGCGCAGCGCGGCGACGCGCCGGTGATCGCAAGCACAAGCATCGGAAGACAGCGCGGGGCCCGGCAGCGGGTCTTTTTCTTTTGCGAACATCCTTCGGCGACGTCGCGCGCGCCGCGCTCAAAGCCCCGCCGCCGCGACATTGATCGCGGCGGCCGCGGGCAAGGCCAAGCGCGACGCCGGCGTCCGCGGCGACGCCACGCCGGCGCCAAGCAGGCGAGAACATCGCTGAAAGCCCCAGGAATCGGCCAATAGTACACATTGAGACAAACGTACTATTGAAAATACCGCCTCGCGCGGGGCGCCGCCGGCTTTGGCGGCTTTTACCGTTTGAACGGCATGCCCGCTGGTCACATAACGGGCCGCCGCCCGCTCGCTTAAGCGGGGTGCCTCATCGCTGTTGTCCGGAACATCGAACGCTCTGGCGTTACGTTCGTCAAGCGCATCGTCCATGCGCCGGAGCCACGTGGCGTGGCCTCCATAGCGCGGCTCGCGCGGCTCAGAGCGACGGCGGCCTAAAATCACGCGTAGTCATGCAAATGGCCGCGCGAGCGGCGCGCGTCCCCCGCGCGTGAACCATGGGCCAGCCCGGGGCCCGGCTGGCCCAATATTCCGCCTGACACGGGCGGCGCATCTTCGCAAAAAGGCGCCGTCACGAGGTTCTGTAGAAGCTCCCTGACGGCGCTTCTCCTTCGTTGAAGCTTCCTCATGGTCATCATGATGCTTCTCCTTGTTGGGATAGCTCGACAACGGGCCTGAAGAACCAGCTCTCAAGCGCTGTTCCCAACAACAGCATGAATCAAGCGCTGTTGTGGTTAGCGCCACGCCTTCGCTGAAGAATTCTGGCGGGTGTTGGTAATTTATCGCTTAAGCTCTTGATCGGCGCGTCCATCCTCGGTCACGTCCGAGCGGGTAAGGCGACGGCCTATATGGCATGACAAGCGGGCAAGGTCGCGCGGCGTGAAGATGGGAAGGCCGCCGAAGTTCACCGACCATCGGAAGCGCGAGCCGATCCGGCGACGCGATGATGGCGACGAGACGCTTGCCGAAATTGGTCGCGGTTATAATGTGAGCCACTCGACGATTTCGAGGCTCAAGGCATGACGCCAACGCAAACCGACATCGAGGACTGGCTGGCCGCGCAAGAGGCGCGCCTGCTCTATTCCGTGCGGCTTTGCCGTATTGACCCAGACAAGAACATGGCTCGATTCTATCGCGTTGCCGTGGAACGCGATTTATTCGGCATGTGGTGTTTGATCCGCGAGTGGGGCCGTATCGGACGCGGTGGACAAATGCGCATGATCCCTTACGCCACGCCCATGGAGGCCCATGCCGCGCTGCGGAAGCAGCGCCACGCCAAGGAGCGACGGGGATATATTTTGGGATGAATTGTGGTGTTGATCTGAACCGGAAACTCACCGCGCGCGAGCGGCGCGACTACGGCGATGAATCTCTAGCTCGCGCGCGCGGCTAGCGTGACGCCGGCGCCGAGCAGGCGAAACAAGGTCGGAATGCCTAGAAATCGGTCGATCGGGCATATCAGGACAAACGCCCTATCGATAAACGCCGCCCCGCGCGTGGCGCCGCCGCTGAGCGCCGATGCGCCCAGTGGCTTTCGCATTCCTCCCATTCAGCGCTTCCCCTGAGAGGCCCGCGGGCGGCCTCTCATGTGAGGCAAGATGACCGGTCCCGCCGCTGGATCAGTGTTGGACATGTTGCCCGTCATTAAACCCGGCTTCCCGGGGCTTTTCTCGCGCGGGCGCGATGCTTTGTGTTGCAACGAAGACACACACACGAACATTTTTCTCACGGCGTTTAGGCGCGCAAGCAAACGAGCCTTGTTTCAGTCTGTTGCGACCAAGGAACCCGAATGAGCCGTCGCTTGCACACTTGACAGATTTGCGAAGACCGTCCGAGAGGACCTGCGACGGTTTTGTAATATTTTT